>JABDPN010000216.1 GCA_013042715.1 Flavobacteriaceae bacterium
GTATTAGCAGATCCTAATAGTGCAATAGCTGCAGCATCACCTGTACTATTTACTACTTGAGCAAACTCTTTTGCAGATAAAACATCCACATAATCTACAGGAGAGTAAGAAGTAAATGAAGAATTTACATTAAATTTAAATTCTTTATCCTTTCCTTTTTTGGTTGTAATCATGATTACGCCATTAGCAGCTCTAGACCCATAAATTGCAGTAGCAGATGCATCTTTCAATACCACCATGCTTTCAATATCATTAGGATTAATTAGGTTAAGTGGATTACGAGAACCACCTACACCACCACTGTCAAGTGGAATACCATCTACAACTAACAATGGAGAACTTGTTAAAGATAAAGATCCAAGTCCTCTAATAGTTATATTTTGTCCTTCACCAGGAGCACCACCACCAGATGTTACAGTTACACCTGCAATTTTACCTTGAATTAATTGTTGTGCAGATACTAATGGTCCTTCGTTAAAGTCCTCAGATGTTATTAGATCTGCAGTACCAGTTAAATCTTCTTTTTTTACGCTACCATAACCAATTACAACTACTTCGTCTAATTGAGCAGCATCTTCTGCTAAAGCGACGTTAAGTGTAGATTGACCACTGTAAGTAATTTCTTGAGTAACATAACCAACATAAGAGAATACAATAATATCTCCATTGTTAGCTTCGATTTGATAGTTACCATCAAAATCTGTTGCTGTACCTGTAGTTGTACCTTTAATAAGTACATTCACTCCAGGAAGAGGCAATGATGTTGATTGTTCAGTTACTATACCACTTACTGTTGTTTGAGCCAATATTAAACTTGGCACAAATAACAGTACAAATAGTATACTATTAAAAGTTGTTTTCATACAATATTTTGAATTAGTTTTTAAAATATGTTTTATATTTCCACTTCTCGAGTGTAAAAATACGTATTTTAGACACGCAAAAATTACGAAAAATTATACTATAACGTTTTCGTGTTGATAACTTTTTTAAGTAAAAATAATAAATACATCGATAAAATGAGTTTTTCGCAATTTTTTATTGGTGTTCATTAATGAAATATGAAAAGAAAAATAACTCTTAAGCAAATAGCTAGAGAATTAGATGTTTCAATTTCAACAGTTTCTAAAGCTCTAAAAAACAGTAAAGAAATTAGCGCAGATACTATTGAAAAAGTTCAAGCTTTTGCTAAACTATACAATTACAGACCAAACAATATTGCTTTAAGTTTAAAAAACCGGCAAACAAAAACAATAGGTGTTATTATTCCTGATATAGTTCATCATTTTTTTTCAAAAGTTATTAGAGGTATTGAGACAGTGGCTGCAAAAAAAGGCTACAATGTTATTGTTGGATTGTCTAACGAATCCTTCAATAAAGAAGTAATAAACATGGAAATGCTTGCTAATGGAAGTATTGATGGCTTTATAATGTCCTTATCGAAAGAAACTTTAAAGCAGCAGGATTATCATCATCTTACAGAAACCATCAATCAAGGAATGCCTATTGTGATGTTTGATCGTATAGTTAAAGATGTTAATTGTGATAAGGTTATTGTAGACGATTCTAAAGGTGCAAAAAAAGCAGTAGAAAAATTAATAGACTTAGGTTGTAAAGAGATAGGAATTATTACTACACAAGACTATGTAAGTGTTGGTAAATTAAGAACAAAAGGATACTTACAAGCTTTAAATGAGAACGGTTTAGACCCTAACCCAGAAATTATACTTAAAGTTGAGGATAGGTTAATATCTGAAGAACATCTTTCTGAAATAGAATCTGAAATTGAAGACCTTTTTAAAAAAAATCCTAAAATGGATGCAATATTTGCTGTTAATGAAGTTTATGCCGTTACAGCGTTAAAAGTTGCAAGAAAGTTAAATAAAAAAATACCAGAAGATATACAAGTTATTGGTTTTACCGATGGTGTTATTTCTAGACATGCAATTCCAAGTCTAACTACAGTAAGTCAGCACGCATATCAAATGGGCGCAAAATCAGCTGAATTATTGATAGAAAAGATAGAAAATGAAGACTTTAGCGAAGTTCATCAAACTGTAATAATTGAGACTGAATTAATTGAAAGAGAATCAACATTATAAAAAAATTATATCTAATAAATAAAATCTTTTATATCTTTGCGCCAAATCAAAACTTATATTTTCACTTCTCACAATAAGTTTTGATAAGTTTTACCGCTTGTCAAAATAGTATTAATTAAA
>JABDPN010000217.1 GCA_013042715.1 Flavobacteriaceae bacterium
CCATAATTTTCTGCATATGATTTTAGTATTTCTGGTGTATCGTATTCTGGGTTAATTGTAAAAGAGGCAATCCCAAATTCGTTATTATTAGGAAAATTGTTTTGTATATCTACCAAGTTTTTATTCATTCTTGGACAAATAGTTGGACACGTTGTAAAGAAAAATTCTACTAAATAAACTTTGCCTTCAAAATCCTTATTAGATATGGTCTTACCATCTTGATTTGTAAAACTAAAAGGTGCAACTTTTTTTGGCTCTCCATTAATTATTAAATATGCTAACTCATCTGAATCTGAAACATTTGTGCTTACTTTTTTGCTTCTACCATCTTCTCTTACAACCTCTTTATTTGTAATTCTATCGATTATTCTTGGTATAAATATGATACCAAAAACTAATATGATAAACGAAATACCTATATAAGAATAATTAGTTTTGCTCATTGTTTTTTAAATCTTCTGCTCTACGTTTTGTAGAATTAAAATCTCCTTTTCTTTTTTGTCTATACTCAGTAAATAAAACACGCATGTCTTCCTTTGCCATCTTATTTTTTAGTATTGCCACTTCAATACAATCATAAGAATACATTCCGTAAACAGGAAAATCTTTTTCCTTTTCTTTATCTTCTCTATCGTCTAACCTTCCTCTTTGGTTAAGTTCTTTGTCTATAATAAACACATGATTAGTAGCAAGTGTATTGTCAAGTTTTACTTCACTTCTAAGCGATTTGTATAAGTCTTTTATTTCTTGTGTTTCACCATAAACAAAATGCCAATATTTTAATAAATCGTATTGATAAAGTTCTTTTTTAAGCAGAGCGACATTGTCTTCTACTCCTTCAGGTACAACAATAATAACTTGAAACTTTTTAAAGCCTTGAAATTTATCGTAAATAACTTCTTTTAAATTTAATGCTGCAATTGCGTTGCTGTTTGGATTTTGTCCTAAAAATCCCAGTACAGTTATATGATCTTTTAGTCTGTAAACTTCACCATCTTTAGAAGAGAAATTTGATATGTCTTTTACATTACCCTTTACAATGTCTAATGCATTATAGTTATTTGTTGAAGGGTAGAGAAAAAGTAAAAAGATTACAGGTAACAAAAACAATAATGCAAGTATTAAAGGCTTTTTAAAATTCATATCTGTCATAGAGTACAAAAATAAAAAAGACGGTTTTTAAAACCGCCTTTATAATATTTTTTTTAACGCTTTTTAAAAATCGCGTTTTATAAATCCTGTTTTATAAATGCTATCAACGTAACCTCCTTCTTGTAATAAGATAAATACTAGATAACAAATTAAGAATACAGCTGTCCATACAACTACTCTTCTTAATGCTTTAGTTTCATCTCTCATGTGCATAAAATCCCAAGTAATATAATATGCCTTTACGATAGTGAGAATTATGAAAATCCAATTTAAAATTTTCATGTAAAAGAATGTACCCATTAAAATTTCAGGCTTGTAAATACCTAAAACAACTTCTACTGTTGTTACTATTGCAAGAAGAATTAATACACCCCAAATTTTTTGAGTGTTAGATTTAAACTTAATTAATCCTCTTAATATTTCTAATTTATGTGCGTGTTCTGCCATTTTTTAATCTGTATTATTTATTTAAACAAGGTAGAAGAATGTGAATACAAATACCCAAACTAAATCTACAAAGTGCCAATATAATCCCACTTTTTCAACCATCTCGTAGTTTTTTCTTCGCTCATAAGTCCCTAAAATAACATTAAAGAAAATTATGATATTAAGTACTACACCAGAAAAAACATGGAAACCATGAAATCCTGTTATGAAAAAGAAGAAATCTGCAAATAATGGAGAACCATATTCGTTAACCTTAAGGTTTGCACCTTCTACTACAGCTTTACTATTTTCTTTTATTTGTCTTAAAGATTCTGCTCTGGTTAAAACAGTTTTTTCGCCTTCTGCAGTAAGCATTTGCGTTCTTACCAATATGTTTTCATTAGATTCTAAACCACTAACTACATCGCTTACAGAATATGTAGGCAAACTACTTTCCTCTACAAACCAAATTCCATTATTAC
>JABDPN010000218.1 GCA_013042715.1 Flavobacteriaceae bacterium
AGATTATAGATTGGTTCATACTGGTCAGCACTACGATAAAAATATGTCTGGTAGTTTTTTTGAACAACTTGAAATCCCTCAACCTCATGTAAATTTAGAGTGTAGCGGTGGTTCACAAGCTGAACAAACAGCAAATATTATGATAGCGTTTGAAAAAGAATTATTAGCTAATCAAGTAGATTTAGTTCTCGTTGTTGGTGACGTATCTTCTACTATGGCCTGTGCTTTGGTAGCTCAAAAATTGCATACCAAAGTAGCTCATGTTGAAGGCGGAATTCGATCAGATGACTGGACTATGCCAGAAGAAATTAATAGGTTGGTTACAGATAGTATTACCAATTACTTTTTTACCACATCTGAAACCGCTAACAAAAACTTAATAAGAAGTGGTGTAAGTGAAGATCAAATCTTTTACGTTGGAAACACAATGATTGATACTTTATTGAAACAAAAACAAAATTTTAGAAAACCTCAAATATGGAATGATTTAAAACTTTCTGAAGGCAATTACATCGTAATGACACTTCATAGACCTGCAAATGTAGACGAAGAATCTCAATTAAAGGATATGATTGATGAAATTATTGCAAACACAAAAGACTTTCCATTGGTTTTTCCTGTACATCCTAGAACAGCAAAAATCTTAAAAGGCTTACACATTTCTCATCCAAGACTTCATATGGTTGAACCTTTAGGTTATCTAGAATTTAATTATTTAGTTGAACGTTCAAAGGCTGTAATTACTGACTCAGGTGGAATTACAGAAGAAGCTTCTATACTAAGTGTACCATGTATGACCTTACGAGACAATACAGAACGTCCTGAAACAATTACATTGGGAACTAACGAATTAGTAGGTACAAATCCCAAAAACATTAAACCTTATTTGGATAAATTATTTCATGGAAAATGGAAAACAGGAAAAAAAATACCATTATGGGATGGAAAAGCTTCTGAACGAATAGTTAAATCTATTCTAGATTTTTATAAGTAATTAACTATATTGCATTATTCCAAATTAAAGACTAATGATTAAGACATTATTAGAAAATTTTGATGTTTCAGCGTATTTAATACCATGGTTATTATTAGCATTTCTATTTTCGTTCTTTAT
This sequence comes from Flavobacteriaceae bacterium, assembly GCA_013042715.1. Classification (GTDB taxonomy): domain Bacteria; phylum Bacteroidota; class Bacteroidia; order Flavobacteriales; family Flavobacteriaceae; genus Site-B15. The sequence goes on from JABDPN010000218.1 coordinate 1,115, forward strand.
TAGTTTAAGATCATATCCACCTTTATTGTATATAGCTAAAGAAAAACATTTGTTTGATGAACCAGATAGCAGAAGTATACATAGTACTAAAGTACCAACTCTTGGAGGTGTTGGTGTTTACTTAAGCCTTATTTTAATATTAAGTTTAGCAGGTGCAGTATTAAATTCAAGAATTTTAATAATTACTTCTGGAGCGATAACATTATTGTTTTTTCTTGGTTTAAAAGATGACCTATTAGTATTATCACCAAAAAAGAAATTTTTAGGACAAATAATAGCTTCTGCATTATTAGTCACGGCAACAGATATAAGAATTATAGGATTTTCAAATATTTTTAGTGTTGAATTTCTACCATATTGGGCTTCAATTCTTTTTACTGTTTTTGTGTTTATACTCGTTATTAATGCATATAACTTAATAGATGGTATTGATGGTCTTGCAGGTTCAATAGCCGTTTTTTCATCCTGTATTTTTGGAGTTTTATTCTATCAGACTAATAATGTAAATGCATCTACAATTGCTTTTACATTAGTAGGTGCATTATTACCTTTTTTATGGTATAATTTTTCAAAAAACAAAAAGATTTTTATGGGAGATACAGGTTCTATGATTATTGGATTTTTATTAGCTTTTTTCGTTGTAAGTTTTCTATCCGATACTCATTACAATCATTTGTCTTTTTATAAAAATTCTGGTCCAGTAATAGGGCTTGCTATTCTTTTCTTTCCTCTAATGGATACATTTCGAATATTTGTGATTAGAATTTTTGTTTATAAAAAAAGTCCATTTATTGCAGATAAAAATCATGTGCATCATCGTTTTTTAGCTTTGGGATATACACATAAACAATCAACTGCCTTAATAGTAGTTATTAATAGTATAATAGTAAGTATTGCTTTCAATTTAACACATTTAGAAATTCACCTTCAATTATTTATTATGGTGTTTATTGGATTAATTTTATTCACAATACCATTTTTCCTAAAAACTAAAGTAAATTTTAAGAAAGATAAATTGCAGAAAAAAAACTCAAAGCATATTTAATTATTACTTTATATGATAATGAAACACTTATTTGCTCTTAAAATTATTCAAGCTATCTTTGTATTTTTGCAGACTATGGGATTAAAATTAAATCGAGTATTACTATTATTTTTTGTATTATTTTCATTTTCATGTGCTACAAAAAAAGATGTTATTTATCTTCAAGATAATAGTAATTATGAAACTGTAAATGTTTTACCATCAGAATCAACGATTCAACCAAATGATATTTTAAAAATAACAGTTGGAGCTTTAATACCGGAAGCAGCCTTACCTTATAATAAATCAAGCGCCTCAAGTTTTCAAAGTGCCAGCATTGATATTATGAAATTAGATGGTTATGTGGTATCAAATTCAAACATCATTGATTTTCCAATTATAGGAGAAATTAATGTCACAAACAAAACCCCAAAACAATTAGCAGCGTTTATTCAAAATATTCTTGAAAAAGATGGTCATTTAAAAAGCCCTGCAGTAGAAGTTAGATTGTTAAATGGAAAATTCACAGTCCTAGGAGAAGTAAATAAACCTGGAACATATGATTTTACTGAGACTAGTATAACTGTATTTCAAGCATTAGGTTTGGCAGGTGATTTAACAATAAATGGTCAGCGTGAAGATATACTTTTAATTCGTGAAATTGATGGAAAAAGAACAATATCTCATATAGATCTAACTACTACTAAATGGTTTGATTCAGATAGTTATTACATAAAACCTAATGATGTATTAGTTGTTAATCCTAATATTAAACAAGTTAAAAGTTCTGGTATTATTGGAGATACATCAACTGTTTTGGGAGTGGCCTCATTAATTATTAGTATAACTATTCTACTTACAAGGTAAAATTATGAATAGAGAATTTCAATCTCAATTTTTCACAGAAGAAGATACATCATTTGATTTAAAGGATGAAGTATTACGATATTTTAGATATTGGCCATGGTTTATTACTTTTTTACTTTTAGCGTTAGCTTCTAGCTATGTATATTTACGTTATGCACCTCGCATTTATCAAACTTCAGCTAAAATTAAAATCTTAGATGAGTCTAAAGGTTTAGAGTTACCAACATCAGCTTTTGTTTTTAATCGATCTAACATAAATTTAGATAATGAAACAGAAATAATTACATCCTATAGAATTTTGGAACAGGTAGCTCTTGAATTAGGCTTAACTTCAAGTTTTTATGAAGTAGGTCGAATTCAAACAACGCAACAAGCTTCTATACCGATATATTATGAACAATTAATTCCTGTTGATAGTATTAAAAGGGTGTTAAGTTATACACTTATTACTACAAATAAAGGTTTTGAGATTATTAATAATAAAAATGAAAATAAGCTTTTTGTGTCTAATTACGATACAAGTAGTGTTGAAAATGATCTTCCTTTTCATATTAAAATTGAAGATTCTGATAATTTAAATGAAATATTAGATAAAACTTATATAATAAATATTAATCCGTTAAATAGGGTTGTACTTGGTTTAAAGAGTACATTAAAAGTTGAACATGTTGGCGATTATAGTGACTTATTAAAACTATCATTGAAAGGAGTTAGTCCTGAACGTTCAGAACGTATATTAAATAAAATAATTGAGGTTTTTAATAATGATGGGATTTCGGACAGACAAATGGTTTCTAAACGTACCATAGATTTTATTGATGATCGCTTTGTATATCTTGCTGAAGAATTAGATTCTATTGAGGTTGATAAAAAGATATTTAAACAAGAAAATGACCTTATCTATATTGAATCTGACACACAATTAAGCCTTGGAAATCGCACTGAAGCTGAGAAAGCAGTATTTAATGTAGAAAGTCAGTTGGCTATTGTTGGCCTTTTAGAAAATGCATTACAAACGGATTTAATAGAGTTGCTACCTGCAAATATTGGCATTGATAATGCAAATGTAAACTCATTAATACAAGAATATAATACTGGTGTTTTAGACAGAACAAAACTTATTAGTAGTGGAGGAATTAATAATCCTTCTGTACAGTTAGCAAATTCTAATTTAATTGATTTAAAACAAAACATTAATCGTTCATTAATAACTTATAAAAAACAATTAGAACTTACTTTATCTCAATTATTAAAGCGCAGTAATAAGTTTAGAGGTGAAGTATCACGTTTACCTCTAAAAGAAAAATTATTAAGAGCTATTGAACGTCAACAAAATATTAAGGAAAGTTTATATCTTTTGCTTTTACAAAAACGAGAAGAGGCAGCAATTAATTTTGCAATTACAGAACCATCCATAAAAGTGGTAGAACATGCTTTATCTGGTTCAAGTCCAATATCTCCTAAAAGAAATATTGTATATGCTGCAGCTGTTTTACTTGGTCTACTAATTCCATTTGGATTCTTGTATATAAAATTTATGTTAGATACTAAAATTCATGGTAAACGTGATGTAGAAAGAATTAATCCTGAAGTACCGGTTGTAGGAGAGATTCCTGAAATTAAAGACAATCAAACAAATGTTTTCTCAAATCCAAACGATCGTTCCCCATTGGCTGAATCATTCCGCATATTAAGCTCTAATGTAAATTATATTATTGAGCCATCAGAAACTGGTAAGGTTATCTTTTGTACATCTACAATAAAAGGAGAAGGAAAGACCTTTGTGAGTTTAAACTTATCTTTGGCTATATCTAGTTTAAATAAAAAAGTATTGTTAATAGGTGCGGATTTAAGAAATCCACAGATTCACGCCTATTTAAACAAAAATAAAAATGATGACGGTTTGACTAATTACTTATATGAAACTGATTTTGATTGGAAGAAAGCTTTGATAAGAGGATTTGGTAAGCATAGACAACATGACACTTTAATTTCTGGTAATTTACCACCAAATCCAGCTTTTTTACTTACAAATGGTAGATTTGAACAGTTATTGGAAGAAGCGAAACAAGAATACGATTATATAATTGTGGATACAGCACCAACCATATTAGTAACTGATACTTTGCTAATTACTCATTTAGCTGATACTACACTTTTTGTTACTAGAGCTGATTTTACGGAGAAAAATTTATTAGAACATTCTGTAGATCTTTATAAACAAAAGAAAATTCAAAACATGGCCTATGTGATAAATTCTGTAGGAGCGAATAAATCTTATGGATATAACTATGGCTATGGATATGGTTATCATGAGCAAGATTCATAAATAAAAAGCATTTGTGTGAAAAAAATATTAGTAACAGGGGGAGCAGGATTTATAGGATCGCATTTATGCGAACGTTTATTAGATAAAGGTAACGAAGTAATATGCTTAGATAATTACTTTACAGGGGCTAAACGTAATATAGTTCACTTATTAGATAATCCTTTTTTTGAACTTGTTCGTCATGACATAACGCATCCTTACTTTGTGGAAGTAGATGAAATATACAATCTCGCTTGTCCAGCTTCACCAATTCATTATCAATATAATCCAATAAAAACCATAAAGACATCTGTTGTTGGTGCTGTAAATATGCTTGGGTTAGCAAAACGTGTAAAAGCAAAAATATTACAGGCAAGTACAAGTGAAGTTTATGGTGATCCTCAGATACATCCTCAAACTGAAGATTATTGGGGAAATGTTAATCCTATTGGTCTAAGGTCATGTTACGACGAAGGGAAACGATGTGCAGAAACACTGTTTATGGATTACCATTTGCAAAACAACGTAAATATTAAAATAGTTAGGATTTTTAATACCTATGGACCAAATATGCATCCAGATGATGGACGCGTGGTTTCTAACTTTATTATGCAAGCACTTCAAGGCAAGGATATTACCATTTTTGGTGACGGAATGCAAACGCGTTCGTTCCAGTATGTAGACGATTTAATTGAAGGCATGATTAGAATGATGGATACTAAGCCAGAGTTTTTGGGCCCAGTAAATCTTGGAAATCCAAATGAATTTACAATGCTAGAATTAGCAGAAACAATTATTAGGCTAACTAATTCTAAATCTAAGTTAGTAAACTTGTCATTACCTAAAGATGATCCAAAACAAAGACAACCAGATATTAATTTGGCTAAAAAAGAATTAAATGGTTGGGAACCAAAAATTCAGCTAGAAGAAGGTTTAATTAAAACTATTGAATACTTTAATACCTTAATTTAATAATATATTAATTAGCAGCTTGTTTAAGTAATTTTATTGTTTCTGGTTGATTCTCACTTTTAAAAACAAAACTTCCAGCAACAAGAACATCTGCTCCAGCTTCAGCTAAAGCTTTTGCATTTTCTGTAGTCACACCTCCATCAATTTCAATTAAAGTAGAAGCACCTTTTTTCTTAATGAGTTTTGCTAGCTTTTTAACTTTAGAATAGGTGTTTTCTATAAACTTTTGACCACCAAAACCTGGGTTTACACTCATAACTAAAACCAAATCAATATCATTTATAACTTCTTCAAGTAAATTTACATTGGTATGTGGATTTAGGGCGACACCAGCGTGCATACCTTCTGCTTTAATGGCTTGTAAAGTTCTATGTAAATGCGCACAAGCTTCGTAATGAACGGTTAATACATTTGCACCTAATTCAGCAAATGTTTTAATATAGCGATCTGGATTGACAATCATTAAATGTACATCAATAGTTTTTTTTGCGTGTTTGGATATCGCTTTTAAAACTGGCATTCCAAATGATATATTTGGAACAAATACACCATCCATTATATCAATGTGAAACCAATCTGCTTCACTGTTATTTACCATTTCAACATCACGTTGAAGATTCCCAAAATCAGCAGCTAGAATTGATGGAGCTATAAGCCTTGTACTCATAAGATGAATTTGTTTGAACAAAAATAATATAAAAAAATGAACCCTCGGTAATCAACCGAGGGTTCTTTCATCAATCAAAAAACGAACAGTTATGTAACTGTTTGTTAGGGTTATTAGGAATTATCCTAAATATGTTTTTAATATTTTACTTCTAGAAGTATGCTTTAACCTTCTAATAGCTTTTTCTTTAATTTGACGTACACGTTCGCGTGTTAAATCGAATGTTTCACCAATTTCCTCTAAGGTCATTGGATGTTGATTTCCTAAACCAAAATATAAGCGTATCACATCTGCCTCACGTGGTGTGAGTGTTTCTAATGCACGTTCTATCTCAGTGCGTAAGGATTCATGTAAAAGATCCTTATCTGGATTTGGTGATTCACCACTTCTTAATACATCGTAAAGATTAGAATCTTCACCTTCTACTAAAGGAGCATCCATTGAGACATGACGACCAGAGTTTTTCATAGACTCTTTTACATCGTTAATTGTCATATCAAGTTCTTTTGCAATCTCTTCTGCACTTGGTGGACGTTCATGTGATTGCTCTAGAAACGCAAAAGTCTTATTTATTTTATTAATAGAACCTATCTTGTTTAATGGTAAACGTACGATACGTGATTGTTCGGCTAAAGCTTGTAATATAGATTGTCTAATCCACCAAACAGCATAAGAAATGAATTTAAAACCTCTGGTCTCATCAAATCGTTGTGCAGCTTTAATTAGACCTAAGTTACCTTCATTTATCAAATCTGGTAAAGTCAATCCTTGATTTTGATATTGTTTAGCAACAGAAACTACAAAACGTAAATTAGCTTTTGTTAATTTTTCAAGAGCTATTTGATCTCCTGCTTTAATACGTTGTGCTAATTCTACTTCCTCGTCTGCTGTAATTAAATCTACTTTACCAATTTCTTGAAGATACTTGTCTAGGGAAGCAGTTTCTCTGTTAGTTACCTGCTTCGTAATTTTGAGTTGTCTCATGTAGTGTTTCTCCTGACTGTTTAAATATTAATAAAAGGTGTCATTAAGTTATACGCAGAATTACTTCATTTTGTTACATAAAATGAGAAATATATTTAAAAGCCTAGTTCCGATAAGGACCATCTAGTTCTATTAGAGATCTTAATTTTGAAAGTTTTTGATGCATTCTACTAAAAAATAATATACGATCTTTTTCGCCTGCATTTATAAGTAATTTTGAAGCTCGCATCTGTTTTACAAAAAACTTAAACATGGTTTCGCACGTAGGTTGGTGCTCAATTTTAAAATAACTTAATACTGTAAAAGGTGTAAAGAATACTTTCTTTTGAGGAGTAATAACCATAATAGTATTACTCATTGTGTGAATTTCATTGATATACAAATGGTAAATAGCTTTATTTTGAGTACCTAATAAACATTGGTGTATTGCCTGCTCTTCAACTTGCCGAATGACATCTTGAAGGTCATCACATATTTTTAATGCCAAATTTTGTGAAAGCAAACCCGATTCAAAATAATAAAGTATTTGTTGTAATGTTCCAGTTATTGTAGAGTCATTCCAGATTTCGGTAATATTAATATTCTTGTATATTTCCCCAAGAGTAAATGCTTTCTCTAATAATGATTTTGGAATTTTTTTTACGTACTCATCAAATGATATTTTATCCTTTGTGAAATTTAAATCCACATCTTTAAGCCATACATAAATTTTATAACGCGATAAATAAGAATCTTTAAGTGTGTGAAAGAGAGGAATGTCTTTGGCAGAGTAAATAATAGAAGCGTTTTTAACTTTTGTGAGTGGATAAACGTTATTTAAAGAGGTTTCGAAATATTCTTCCAAGTTATCAGAACTATGTAATTCCGGAGACACTTCTGTTAGTATTGAATTTTGACTTCCAATTTCAAATAAATTATTTAATGAAATATTGTAATGTTTAGATAAAGTTATGGTTTCATCCAAAGATAAACTCGTCTTTAAATTAACTCTTCTATATGCAGCATCATAGCCTATATCCAGAACAGATGCAATTTCTTCTACAAATGATGTAGTGTTGCTAGTCTTTGCTTTTAGAAAGGAAATAAATTGTTCTTGCATTTTTTACAAAATTACAAGTAGGCAAGACATGTACTTTGTAAAAAGTACAAAAAAAAATTGAAAAATTCAAGATTTTGGTCAAACGAATATCAGATTTTACAAAGTAGATTTAGGTGTATTTAAAAATCGAAAAATTCATGTTATTGCTACTCATACTACAAATTATTAAAAAGTTAAGGTCAAAGAATTTTGATTTTAATCTTATAAGATTTTTAAAACAACTTCTGCATAAAGTTAAATATACCTTTCCTTTTTTATTGATATCAATGATAGCTTTTAACGAAGGTGTTATAAAAGAAGAACGTATTGTTTTTGATATTTTAAATAAAGATAAAAGTGTTGGTCACATAATTATCGAAAAATCATCAACAAAAAACAATATTATATACAATGTAAATAGTGAAGTGAATACACAATTAATATTAAAATTTAAAGCAGAAGGTAAAGAGCGTTCTGTATATAGAAATGATACACTTATATATTCATCGGTATACAGAAAACTGAATAACAGAATTAAAGTAAATCACACTTTAACATTCAATAAAGGATCTTATGCTTTAATAAAAGGTCAAAATAAATCCTCACTTAATTTTAATGCTATCACTTGCAATTTGGTTGTACTATTTTTTGAAGAACCTGTTGGAATAGATAAAGTGTATTGCGATAAACTTAAAAAGCATTTAGATATAATAAAGAAGTCTAAAGGAAAATATAAAGTAAAATTTCCTAATGGAACTTATAATGTATTTAATTATAAAAATGGAAAAATTTTATATGTAGAAGCAGTTGGCACCTTTTATAAGGTGAAACTAAAGAAAAAACACATAAATAGCGACTGAATTATTAAAAACCTAATAAGTATCTTAAAAAGATATCAATAATTCAATAATATGATTTAAATCATAGGATATATTAAAAATAAATTGTAAGCTTAATTTCAAATGGAAACTCCATTTTTCTCATACTGCCTTATCATCATTGCCTTTCTACTTTATTTAATCGTTAGCTATTTATACAAAATATTAAACGTTAATAATTTAGAGAAAGCGCTACAAAAAAGTAATGGTTTAACTTTTTTAAACTTAAGACATAGCGTTGGTATATTGTTGTTTGGTGTTTCTTTTTTATGCTTACATATTGAGTATGTAGAACTATTAACCATTTTTAATCACTTCAGTTTTAATATTGTACTTATTTCATTAATACTTATAATCCTAACCGTTTTAATTTCCAGATCTTCAGTTAAAAAAACTATTTTAAATATTAACTATAATAATAGAGTCTATATTGGAAATGGACTATTATATTTTATTGTTAGATCGATATTTTTATTATCCTATGAATTTTTCTTTAGAGGTGTATTGTTATTTACATTAATCGATTTATTTGGATTAGTCCTAGCTATTATAATAAATACACTTCTTTATGTTCTTATACATGCATTTGATAGTAAAGCAGAAATAATAGGAGCTATACCTTTCGGGATAGTGCTTTGTCTTTTAAGTTACTATTCAGAAAGTATTGTCTTACCATTCATAATACATTTAAGCTTATCCCTAGTTTATGAAGTTTCTTTATTTAATTTTTTTAAATCAATAAAAAGCCAGTCATGAAAATATTTATAACAGGAGCAACAGGATATATAGGTAATCGTTTGACTTATGTATTGGCAAATAATAATAATGACGTACATATATTGGTAAGAGATTTAAAATCTAAAAATATACCTGTATCTAAAAACATAAAGGTATTTCAAGGCGATTTATGTGATTTTAATTCAATATACCAAGCTATGAAAGGGTGTGAATATGTGTATCATGCTGCAGCATTTACAGAT
>JABDPN010000219.1 GCA_013042715.1 Flavobacteriaceae bacterium
GTAATAAGAGGTACTGTAACAGCTTTGAAATGTTTTATAGGATTAATTCTTCCAACAAATCTCAATATAAGTGATAAGGTAATAACACCATGAAATAACAAGCCTGCAAGTACTACCAACATATAAATACCTAGAGTTTTAACAAGATTTCCAAAATCTTCCTGCTCTGAAACCACCTTTGCCACAATAGCGAAAACACCAATTGGAGTAAACTTAATAACGAACATTGTCATCTTCATCATCAGTTCATATCCTGAATTGAACAAATTCTTAAAAAACCCTTTTGATTCAATATTCAAGGTTGTGATAAAATATCCAGACAGAACTGCGAAAAATATAATAGGCAACATCTGTCCATTTGCCATAACTTCAAAAATATTAGAAGGAACAATATTAAGTATGAGTTCTGAAAGCGATGTTGGGACATTTATCTCCTTTTCAAGCCCTTGAGTCAATGAAAGATTAGCTCCTTCACCAGGTTTTACAATATTTACCAAAGTTAGTCCAACTGTAATCGCAAATAGACTGGTCATTACATAATACGCAATTGTCTTCAATCCCAATCTTCCAAGACCACTTCCAGATTGTATATTAGTCATTCCTGAAACAATGGAAGTAACAACCAAAGGAATAACAATCATCTTTAGTAATCTAAGGAACAAATCTCCCAACCATGCAATATACCCAACCTGTTCAGAAAGAAATAGTCCAAATAAAACTCCTAGAACAAGTCCTATTAATATTTGCCAATGTAATGCCAGTTTCTTCATGTATTCTTAATGCTTAATTATTTTGTTTAATAAAGTGTAGTCTGCAAGAACTAGTGCAGCCATAGCCTCTACAATAGGAATTGCTCGTGGAACAACACAAGGGTCATGTCTTCCTTTACCCTGCATTTCAATTTCATTTCCCTTAGAATCTATAGTATTTTGTTTTTGCATGATGGTTGCAACAGGTTTAAAAGCTACTCTAAAATAAATGTCCATTCCATTACTTATTCCACCTTGAATACCTCCTGAAAGATTAGTTTCTGTAGTTCCATCTTGGTTCAAGGTATCATTATGTTCACTACCTTTCATTTTTGTTCCACAAAATCCACTTCCATATTCAAAACCCTTTACAGCATTAATAGATAACATAGCTTTTCCAAGTTCTGCATGTAGCTTATCAAAAACTGGTTCTCCTAATCCTACTGGAACATTTTTAATCACACACGTAACAGTTCCACCAATGGTGTCACCTTCTTTTCGTATGGCTTTAATACGATTAATCATTTGCTCTGCAATAGCTTCATCTGGACAACGAACAATATTGGATTCAATTTTAGAAAAGTCTAAATCCTGATACGGTTTTTCGAGAAAAATATCACCAACAGAAGACGTATATGCATTTATAGAAATATTACAAATTAACTGTTTAGCTATCGCTCCAGCTACAACTCTACAAGCTGTTTCTCTTGCAGAACTTCGTCCGCCTCCTCTATAATCGCGATGACCATATTTTTGGTCGTAAGTATAGTCTGCATGACTAGGTCTGTAGACATCTTTTATATGTGAATAATCTTTTGATTTCTGGTTCGTGTTTTCTATTATAAAACCTATTGAAGTTCCTGTAGTAACACCTTCAAAAATTCCAGATAAGAACATAACTGTATCAGGTTCTTTGCGTTGGGTTACTATGGCAGATTGTCCAGGTTTACGTCTATCAAGTTCATTTTGGATAGCATCAAAATCTAGATTTATACCAGAAGGACAACCATCTATAACACCTCCAATTGCTTTTCCATGAGATTCTCCAAAGGTTGTCAGTTTAAATAAATTTCCAAAGCTATTTCCTGCCATATATGATTATTTTGTTGCTAAAGTAATTTTAAATAATAAAGAAACAAAAATTAAAGTGCATATAAAAAACAGTAACTATTTTTAAATATTAAATATTATAGACAAAGTATTGACGTTATAAGTAAAGATTTTTATATTCGTTTAATAAAAAATAATTATCATGAAGAAAATACTATTATTATTTGTTACCATCGCAGCATTTTCATATCAAGCAAATTCACAACAAATTGCAGAAAATGCTTTAGGTTTAAGGCTTGGAGATAGTGATGGATTTGGAGCAGAAATTTCATATCAACGTGCATTAAGTGACATCAATAGACTTGAATTTGGTTTAGGATGGCGAGATAAAAGTGATTATAGTGCATATCGTATAGTTGGTTTATACCAATGGATTTGGACATTAGATGGAAACTTTAACTGGTACGCTGGAGCTGGTGGAGGTTTAGCATCCTTTAGTTTTGATAACGATGATATCGATGGCGAAACTGCACTATTTGTTGCAGGTGATATCGGAATAGAATATAATTTTGAATTTCCTCTACTGTTATCGTTAGACTTTAGACCAGAATTTGGTTTTGGAGATTTAAATGACGATTTAGATTTTGATATTGCTCTTGGTGTACGATATCAGTTTTAAATAGAATACATATTTTTTAAAAAGGCTATATGAAACTTAATACACTAAATGTTAGAACTGATATTGATTCTAACTCCAAATTAGCTAGAAGTTTTAATCAATTAGAAAATCTATTAAAGTTAGTTTCTGAAAAAGAATTACCTGAAGGTATAATTAATACAATTAATACAAATATTAATGAATTAAACGCTATTACAGACACAGGAAAAGTATTAAGACGGCAAATAAGAAAAAAGCAAACCAATATAATTAAGCTATTAGAAAATGAGCTTAAAATTGTTCCTAAAAACTATTATAGAAACACATGGTTAGCCATTGGTATGGGAGCTTTTGGAGTTCCTATAGGAGTTGCTTTTGGTATAAGTTTAAAAAATATGGGGTTATTAGGAGCTGGTTTACCTATAGGTTTAGCAATTGGACTTGGTATTGGAGCAGGAATGGATAAAAAAGCATTTAATGAAGGTAGACAACTAGATATTGAAATAAAATATTAATAATCAATTATTTAGTTATCATACATCTCGACATCGTGTCTTCGTAAATAGCTTCGTACTGCGGAACAATTTGATGTAAGTCGAATTTCTGAGCTTCTTTTCTGGAATTAGTTTTAAATGATTCTAAACGTTTGTCATCACCTAAAATATGAATAGCATTCTTGCTCATATCCTCAATATCACCAACATTACTTAAATAACCGGAAACACCATGAACATTTACTTCTGGTAGACCTCCAGCATTTGTTGAAATTACAGGAACACCTGAAGCCATAGCTTCCAGTGCAGAGAGTCCAAAACTTTCGGTTTCAGAAGGCAACATAAACAAATCCGAATAACTTAAAATCCTGTCTATTTCGTAACTGTTACCAAGGAAAAGAACCTTATCGTAAATACCTAACTTCTTAGCTAGCTTTTTGGCTTCTTTTTTCTCTGGTCCTTCTCCAATCATAACTAGTTTTGAAGGAACCTCTTTTTGAATAATATTAAATACCTTTATAATATCTGGAATACGTTTTACTTTTCTAAAATTACTAATGTGTGTGATTATCTTTTCATCTTCAGAAGCGAGAAAAGTACGCTCACAATCTGTAAACTCTAAGTTATGCTTATCTAAATCGATGAAATTAGTTACAACCTGAATATCGTTTTTAATATCGAATAAACGTAAGGTATCACGTTTTAAACTCTCAGACACACATGTCACAGCATCAGATTGGTTAATACTAAAGGTTACTGCAGGTTTGTAAAATGGTTGACTTCCAACTAAAGTAATATCAGTGCCATGAAGTGTGGTTATAATTGGAATATAAATACCTTCGTCTAAAAGCATTTTTTTAGCCATATACGCTGCATAAGCATGCGGTATTGCATAATGTACATGTAAGATCTCTATTTCGTGTAACTTAGCCATATCAACTAATTTACTGGATAATGCTAACTCATAAGGTTGATAATGAAACAAAGGATATTCTGCTACATTTACTTCATGAAAATGCACATTACTACCTAATAAATCTAACCTCACAGGTTGTTTGTATGTAATAAAATGAACTTCGTGACCACGTTTAGATAATTCTATTCCAAGTTCTGTGGCTACTACTCCACTTCCACCATAGGTTGGGTAACAAACAATACCAATTTTCATATACTTTTAATCTATTAGAGATTCATAAATTAAACGCTGAATCTCAGTTCTTATATTTTCGCTTAATAATCTGTTTTTTCCTGCAACTGGATAAGTTCTATTAGCTAGAAACACATAAACCAAATCTTCTTCTGGATCTGCCCAAGCATAGGTTCCAGTAAATCCTGAATGCCCAAAACTTGTCATAGACACACAACCACAAGTTGGACCTTCTTCTTCAAGCTGTGGCTTATCAAAACCAATTCCTCTTCTATTATCATGCTCACAAAAATAACAGGTATTAAATTTTTCTATAGTTTGAGTTTTAAAAAACCGTTTACCTCCGTATGTTCCGTTTTGTAAATACATCTGCATAATTTTAGCAATATCGTTTGCATTACTAAAAACGCCTGCGTGTCCTCCTACACCATTTTGCATTGCTGCTCCCATATCATGAACAAATCCATGAATTTTTTGATAACGATAGTAATCGTCTTCCTCAGTTGGAACAATATCATTAAGGTCAAATTTTTCTCTAGGTTTATAGGTTGAATAATTTGCGCCTAGAGGTTTATATAACCTATGATGTACTAACTCGTCTAGAGATTGGTCGTAATGATTCTCAATAAATTTCTTTAATAAGTAATATGGTAAGTCGCTATAGCGATATTTTAAGCGTTCTAGAAGCTCACTATCTTTAATAATATTCTGAATGGAATCCTTATAATCTGAACGTAAATAAAGGTTTTCTGTAACTTGTATGTCAAAGCCTTTAGACTTTCTTTTTCTATAATAATCAGAATGTGGTTTCTTTGTTATTGAATCTAAAGTAGCATCATAAAACGGAATCCATGGTCTTAACTGTGCATAATGTGACAGCATTCTTTTTATGGTGATGTCTTCCTTGTTAGAATCTTTCAAATCTGGTAAAATCTTACCTAATTTGGTATCCAGAGAAACAATACCCTTTTCTTCAAGCTCCATTAACAAAGGTAAAGTTGCAATAATTTTTGTTAAGGAAGCGACATCATAAACATCAATAAATTCAACCTTATTTGAACCTTTGTATGTGTGTTTACCATAATTTCTATTAAAAATAACTTTGCCTTTTCTAGCAACAAGCAACTGAATACCAGGAGTCATTTTCTCATTAACTGCATGTTTAGCTACAGAATCTATTTTTTCCAAGTATTCTGAATTTACTCCAACACTTTCAGGTATACCATAACTTAATCTTTCTATAGCATTAAAATGAATACCTAAACCAGCTTTAAATTTTTTACCACAAGAAACAGGTAAATTACCTTTTGCAGGGAGTGCTCCAAACACTATTTGGGCAGTTTTCTGTTGAGCAATTACACTATTTTGATAGGCAACAACTATACTCTCAAAATTGGATGTACTCTTTAAGTCTAAAAGTGCATAAGGCTTTGAAAATACGTTTAAAATAATATTGTTTGTTCTTGCTATTTCATATAACCAAACAAGTTCTTTATCCTTAAATTTATATGAATCCCAAGGAGTTTTATTAGGTTTATGATAACCAATAATTACAGTATTATACTTATTTAATTTCTGATTTAATTCGTCTAGATTATCTCCTCTTACATGATCTACTTTAGCGAATTTTATAAGTTCGTTATAAAAAAAATTACCTGAAGTATCACCTAACTCAACATAAGCTATCTTTTTATTTTCCAGACGTTTAATAGGAAGTATATCTTTTTTGTTTTTTACAACTGTTATAGCATTTTCAAAAAGCTCATGATTCAATACGTTATCTTGAATTGTATTAAGATCGTTAACAAGATTATACATTCCAACTGGTTTATAGTTATTGAGTCCAACCTTATATTTTGCCATTAATATCTTCTTAACTGAATGTGCTAAACGTTGTTCTGTAATCTCACCTTTATTATAAGCTTCTTGTATTTTTTGAATGCCTTTTGTTATGTCCTCAGAAATTAGTAAAATATCATTTCCTGCTTTAAAAGCTGCTAAATCCACATCTCCTGCTTTACTGAAATTTGATGCACCTTTCATATTTAAAGCATCAGTAATAATTAAACCATTAAACTGTAATCTTTCTTTTAAAATATCAGATACTATATGCTTAGATAATGTAGATGGATAACCAGAACGTGATTCCAGACTTGGAATATTGAGATGTGCTACCATAACACCTGAAAGCCCTTTAGGTAT
This sequence comes from Flavobacteriaceae bacterium, assembly GCA_013042715.1. Lineage (GTDB taxonomy): Bacteria > Bacteroidota > Bacteroidia > Flavobacteriales > Flavobacteriaceae > Site-B15. Next base: position 6,301 of record JABDPN010000219.1, read on the forward strand.
AAGCTGTTTATATGGATACATTTCAATAGAATCTATTCGATTTTTATCAAAATTTATGGTTGGCAATGTTTTATGTGAATCTGTATCTGTATCTCCATGACCAGGAAAATGTTTAGCACTTGCCAAAATGCCTTGACTCTGCATACCTTTCATAAGAGCCATAGCTTTCTCAGTAACATTGTATTTGTCTTCTCCAAAGGAACGATTACCAATAATTGGATTTTTAGGATTGGTATTGATATCGACAACTGGAGCAAAATTAAAATGAATACCTAGTCGTTTACAGTGTTTACCTATTTGTTGACCTGTTTCTTCTATTAATGTATTGTCTTTAATAGCACCAAGAGTCATGTTCCAAGGGAAAATATACGTAGAATCGAGTCGCATACCAAGTCCCCATTCTCCATCAATACCAATTAACATTGGTGTTTTTGATACTGCTTGATATTCGTTTGTAAGTTTTGCTTGTCTTATTGGTCCTCCTTTTGAAAAAATGATGCCTCCAATTTTATTTTCTTTAATCTGTTTAATTACAAATTGATGTGATTTTTCGTCTTGATTAGAGAAAACCATTGGCATAAACAATTGACCAATTTTTTCTTTAACAGACATGGAGTTGTAAATACTATCTACCCATATTTGCTGTTTTTGATAATCTGAAGTAGCTAAAGGATTAATAGCATCTTGAGAAAAGCTAAAAAAAGTAAATACTATAGAAAAAAGTAAACTATAAACTATACGCATGATTATACTAGCAATTTAACTAAATATAGATAAAACTATGCCAAAATAAAATAATAAAAAAGAAGATTTGCAGACTTTAAGATAGAATTATGAACAGTTTTTTCTGTATTCAGTAAACAGTTATAGTTAGCAATTTTAAATAAAGACTTTAACTTATTAATCTAAAAGGTCAATATGTCTATCGTGATAACCTAAAAGGTACAACACACCATCTAGTCCAATACTTGAAATAGAATTTTGAGCATTATCTTTTACAGTTGGTTTTGCATGAAAAGCAATTCCTAGTCCAGCAACATTAAGCATACCTAAATCGTTTGCACCATCACCTACAGCGATAGTTTGACTAATATTAATATCTAATTTTTGTGCAATTTCTTTTAAATATTCTGCCTTTTTTGCACCATCAACTATTTCTCCAAGATAATTACCAGTTAACACACCATCTTTAATTTCTAATTGGTTGGCATACACATAGTCCATACCTAATTGATCTTTTAGATAATTTCCAAAATAGGTAAATCCACCAGATAAAATAGCTGTTTTAAAACCATAACTTTTTAGTGTATCCATTAGTCTACTAGCACCTTTAGTTATAGGTAAATTCACAGCAATATCATGCAGAACATCTTCACTTAAACCTTTAAGAAGCTTCATACGTTGCTTAAAGCTTTCTTTAAAGTCTATTTCGCCATTCATAGCTGATTCTGTAATAGCCTTCACTTTATCTCCTACTCCTGCACGTTCTGCTAATTCATCAATAACTTCGGTTTGGATAAGTGTAGAATCCATATCAAAACATACAAGTCTTCTGTTTCTTCTGTAGATATTATCTTCTTGGAATGCGATATCGACATCCAAATCTTGTGATATTTGCATAAACTTCTCCGTTAGACCAACTTTGCAATCAATTTTACCTCTAATTGATAATTGAATGGATGCTCTTGGATATTCTTCCTCTTTAACCAAAGACAAACGTCCTGTAAGACGTTTTATAGCATCAATATTTAAGTTTTTATCTGATATCACCTTAGTGACTTCAGAGATTTGTTTAGCTTCTAGTTTTTCTCCTAAAATGGTAATGATATAACGATCCTTACCTTGAAGTGTTACCCATTTTTCGTAATCTACTAAACTAATTGGATTAAATTCTGCTTGAATACCTAATTCATAAGATTTAAATAATAAATCTTTTAAAACAGCTGCAGATTGTTCTCCTTTTTTAATTTCGAACATCATACCAAGTGACAAGGTATCATGAATATTTGCTTGACCAATATCTAAGATTTTTGCTCCATATTCAGATAAAACATTTGTTAACGCAGATGTAAGTCCAGGTTTATCTTGTCCAGATATATTTAATAAGATGATTTCTTTATCCATTTGATTCAACTATTTAACAAAGCGTCCATGCCAACTATCGCTTACTGGAACTTCCCAATTTTCGTTAAACTCAGCAATATTTGTAACCAGATTATTAAAAACAATAGTGTTTTTGGATATGGCTCTATCCTTTGCCATTTGTCTAAAATCAGATAATGTTTTATAAGCTATAAAATCACCTTGTTTATAAGACACATTCATTTTGTCAAGTAAATCAACATTAAATTCTTTTTCTAATCCTTGAATAAAATGAACTGACGCATCGATAGAACATCCTGTAGCTTTATTTAAATCCGAATTTAAAGCCAAAATTAAAAAACGTTTATATTTTACTAAATACGAAGCTTGTAAATCACTTCCATGAGACGTCCAATTATTTAAAAATTCTTTAGTTTTTTGTTCTATTGCTTCAATCTCTTGTTCTTTAAATGAACGACTGGATTGATAAATCCAAATTCTGGAAGTTTCTGGAAGGTCTTCAAACTTTACTAACATATACTATTTTAATTTTTTTTGATTTCGTAAAATATAAAATTAGTGTTAATACAATCCCAATAACTATTGATTTTATTAAAATTTTATTCCATGATATGGAAGATTTAAAAAAATAATTAATTGAAATTTGAATTAACGCATAGATAAATGAAACTGCACCTCCAAAAAGCTATTTTTTTAAAGGTTTGTAATTTCATATTTATAAAGCTGATGCTATAAGTTCTGCAATATCAAGAACTTTAACTTCAGATTCTTTTTCTTTAAACTTAATTCCATCTGTCATCATGGTATTGCAGTAAGGGCAACCTGTTGCAATAATTGAAGGATTTGTTTCTAATGCATCTTCTGTTCGCAATACGAAAATTTCCTTATCTCCTTTTTCTGCATCTTTAAACATTTGTGCTCCTCCTGCTCCACAACATAGGGCATTTTGCCTACTTCGCTTCATCTCCTTTACGTTTGTTCCTAATGCTTTTATAACGTCACGAGGTGCATTATATTCATCGTTAGCACGTCCTAAATAACATGGATCATGAAAAGTAATTGAGCTTATATCTAAACTCGATTTATTAAGTTTCAATTTACCATTGTCAAGTAGTTCTTTTAAATACTGTGTATGGTGTAGAACCTCGAAATATCCACCAAGAGATGAATATTCGTTTTTTATTGTATTATAGGAATGTGGACAGGCTGTTACAATTCGTTTGATTTCGTAAGCATTTAGAATTTCAATATTAGTAACTGCTTGCATTTGGAATAAAAACTCATTTCCAGCACGCTTTGCTGCATCTCCTGTACAGCTTTCTTCTGTGCCAAGTACTGCAAAATCTATATTAGCCTTATTAAGTATTTTTACAAATGCTCGTGTTATTTTTTTAGCTCTATCGTCGTAACTTCCTGCAGATCCAACCCAAAAAAGGATTTCTGGCTGTTTACCTTCAGCCATAAATTCTGCCATTGTTTTTACTTTTAACACTTCACTCATTTCTCTATTCTTGTTTCTTATATGTTACTAATAGCCCAATTCCAAAAGCTGTAGTTATACCTGTTATAAAACCAAATAAAAATCCTGTATCGTAAAACCAAACAATTATCCAAAAAATTATAGCAATAATACATAACAATATTCCCAATGGGAATTTATATTTCTGATTTATATCTAAAATCGACATACAATAATTTTTACTCGTCTTTCCAGTTTAATCTATCCATTTGGTTGTAAGGCCAAGGTGCTCCATTGTTTTCAATGTTGGTCATCATGTTATTTAATTCTGAAGGTGCTGCAGACTGTTCCATAACCAGATAACGTCTCATATCTAAAATTATAGAAAGTGGACTTATACTTACAGGACACTCTTCAACACATGCATTACATGTTGTACAAGCCCAAAGTTCTTCTGGTGTTATGTAGTCGTTTAATAA
>JABDPN010000220.1 GCA_013042715.1 Flavobacteriaceae bacterium
GTAATAACGAATGCCACCCTAAAGCACCTAAACCAAGCGCTCTATTTTCTTTAGCGAAGTTATAAGCCTTTTCCATAAACTTAAACGTAAGCAAATCGTCACGATCTGTTGAGTCTCTATAGACTTCTAGCTTAGTAATGAATTCTTCCATTACAGCATCTAAGAAATACGTTAACGTTTCAACAGCGTCCGTATCTTTCCACTTATCGAAATGTAAAAGGTTTATAGATGATAGACAACATACAAAAGACCACTCATCATTAGAAGGTAACATGATTTCTGTACACAAGTTACTTGCGTAAATTTCCATGTTTTTGTCTTTGTAAACATCCGCAGCATTATTATTGGCATTATCTCTAAATAAAATATAAGGATACCCAATTTCCGATCTGGATTGTAATACTCTTGCCCAAATACTACGTTTTTCTACATCACCATCGCGCATGTCTTCCATCCATTTATCACTAACCGTTACACCATGAGTTAATTCCTGGATTGGGTTACCTTCTGTTCCTATTTCTAGAAACTCTTTTACATCTGGATGATCAATAGGTAAATATGGTGAAAAACGACCTCTTCTAACAGAACCTTGGCTTACAACATCTACCATTTTCTCAAACAACTGCATGATATGAACCGACCCTGAAGATTTTCCGTTGTTTTTAACTGGAGCGCCTCTATGACGCAGCTTCCCAAAATAACCAGAAGTTCCTCCACCTAGTTTAGACATCATACCAACTTCTGATTGCGAATATAAAATATCTCCCATATCATCTGCAATATGTGATCCAAAACAACTAATTGGCAAGCCTCTTTCTTTTCCAAAATTAGACCACACCGGAGATGCTAAAGAAAAATATCCTGCTGCCATATAACCGTAAAACTTATCGGAAAATCCATTTATTTTAAGGATTTTTTCAGCATTATCAGCAATTTCTCTAATACGCTGTTCTGGTGTTACACCTTCAGTTAAATAACCTGATTCTAAAAACTTACGACTGTTTTCTGTTAACCATTCTATTTCTGGTTGTACGTAAGGATTATCAGATTGTAAAGCCGTTTTTCTAGCATTAACTAGTTGGTCTTTTTCTGATACTTTTGAGGCTTGGTTAGTTTTGGTTGTTAGTTTGTTATCCATTTTTTAAAATAGGTCTTCGTGGGTTATACTCTTACTTCTTTTTGTATATGCTATAGATCTCTTTACAAAGAAATCGCCATGTTTTGTTCCAATAATTTCATCATCAAACCATTCGGTTTCAGCAACCAGGTTTTCATCAACATCAAAAACTTTTTCTATACCTATGCTTTCTAAGGACATATTGAATCTGTTTTTAATAAACTCATTAACCACAGCTTTTGGCAAAAAGTCTAATTCTCCTTTTTCGAAAATCCAGTCTACAATTTTGCTTTCTGCTTCATAGGCACTCCTACATAAATCTTGGGTAAGTTGAGTTTGTGCATCATCAAACCAATCTGGATTTTCGTCTTTTATAATTTTGATAACATCAATTCCAAAGTCTCCATGAATCTGTTCTTCTTTAGATGTAGCCTCAACGACATTTGAAATACCTTTTAAGACGTTTTTATACTTATTGAATGCCATGATAATCAAGAACTGAGAAAACAGCGACACGTGCTCTATAAACAATGAGAATAGTAAAATTGATTCTGCAAATTCTCTGTTGTCTTCACTTTTTACATTCTTAACTGCAGTTTCCAGATAGTTTACACGTCTCATGATTACTGGTTTCTTCTTCAAGTTTTTAAACTCGTTGTTTAAACCAAGTATTTCTAATAAGTGTGAATAAGCATCGTGATGACGAACCTCACTTTCTGCAAAGGTTGCACCTACAGATCCTATTTCTGGTTTTGGCATTTTGTGATACACATCTCCCCAAAACGTTTTAACTGCAACTTCAATTTGAGAAATTGCCAACATGGTATTTTTGATAGCACTTCGCTCTACGTCATTAAGCGATGTTTTAAAATCTTGTATATCGCTGGTAAAGTTAAATTCTGTATGAATCCAGTACGAATGTCTTATAGCATTTACATATTCATAAAGATTTGGATACTCATAAGGTTTAAGATTAAGTCTTTTTTCAAAAATATTTGTTTTGCGTTTTCTGGCTTGTTCGTTTCTATATAAAATGTATGCTTTAGCGACATCATGGAATGCACTATCCATTAACTTATCTTCGACAAGATCTTGGACTTGCTCTACAGTAGGAACATATAAAGGTTCTTTTAGTTTTATTTCTAAAAGTGTATTATAAACGTTTAGTGAAATCTCCTCTGCATCTTCTCTGGTTCCAGAGTCTACAGATTTCATTGCTTTCTCTATTGCATTAGTGATTTTTTCTAAAACAAACTCACTGGTGTCGTAATCTCTCTTAATAATTTGTGTAATTTCCATTTTATAATTCAATATAAATGCGACTCGTTAAAACTATTTTAAACCCTTTAATTTCAAGCTTTTACGACACTAAAACCTTCAAGTCTCCTTTTAAAAGACATATTATTTCCCTATGCCTCATTTTATCTAACAGCGAAAAAAATAGATTATAAATGCTGTTAAACAGACTATTTAATTATGTATGTAACTTGAATTTTTAAAATCCCAAAACCTCAATGTCCCGATTGATTAATCCGAAACGAAACAAGAACAAATAATCCTTAAAATTGAACTTTTGTTTTTGATTTAAACAAAGATTTAAAAATGTGCTATAAAATGAAAGGGGAGTTTTGCTAAAACACAACAAAGTTTTTAACATGCATTGTTGAAATGTAATATGAGAACTTAATTTTACTGACTTTAATTAAAATTAATTTGCTGAAAATATTTTTTTGAAGGTGTTAAATAGTAGAATTTTAACATTTAAACATCTGTTTTTCGGTGTATTTTCTTACAAAAAGGAGGAGTTTAATGAATTACTTTTTAATTTGATTGGCAGTTTTCTCTAATTCCATATACCAATCTTCTCCAAACTTTCTAATTAATGCTTCTTTTACAAATTTGTAAACAGGAACTTGAAGTTCTATACCAAGAGTACAAGCATCATCGCAAATTTGCCATTTGTGATAGTTTACAGCAGAGAATTCTGTATAGTCTTTAACACGAATTGGATATAAATGACAAGAAATTGGTTTCTTCCACTCAATTTCACCTTGATTATATGCTTCTTCTATTGCGCAAAGTGCAGTATTATGCTCATCAAAAATCACATAAGCACAATCTGCCTGATTAATAAGTGGTGTTTCTAATTCGCCATCTTTAGTTGTAATGTATGCTCCTTGCTTCTCTATTGCATCAATACCTTCTGGTCTTAAAAAAGGCTTTACTTTTGGATAGATTTCCTCAAGGATTCTTGACTCTTTCTCGGCTAAAGGCGCTCCAGCATCACCATCAATACAGCAAGCACCTTTGCATGCACTAAGATTGCAAACAAAATCTTTTTCGATAATATCTTCAGAAACTAAGGTTTTACCAAGTTGAAACATAAGGCAAAAATACATGAATTTTTAATTCTGAAATTCACTAAAACTGAATGAAAAAATAAATATGAAATGTATTGCATATCAATTATAAAGAACGACATTTGCAAAAAATTTGAAAAACGATTTTGAAGAATGGAAATTGCATTAAGTTTTAAAGAAATATTTACTGCATTTATGGTATTATTTGCAGTAATAGATATTATTGGGAACATTCCAATAATTATAGATTTGCGCAAAAAAGTTGGACATATCCAAAGTGAAAAAGCATCATTAATTGCTGGTTTGATAATGATTGTGTTTTTGTTTTTAGGAAAAAACATTTTATCGTTAATTGGGATTGATGTTAACTCGTTTGCAGTTGCAGGAGCCTTTGTATTATTTTTTATTGCTCTTGAAATGATTTTAGGCATAACACTTTATAAAGATGAAGAAAATGCAAAAATGACTGCTTCTGTTTTTCCATTGGCATTTCCACTTATTGCTGGTCCTGGAAGTTTAACCACATTACTTTCTATTAGAGCTGAATACAGACTGGAAAATATTATTATTGCTGTAATAATAAATGTTATCTTTATATACATTGTGCTAAAAACATCTTCCAGAATAGAAAGACTAATTGGCAGCAATGGTATTAATATTATTAGAAAAGTTTTTGGTGTTATTTTACTTGCTATTGCAGTAAAATTATTTACAACCAACATAAAAGTCTTACTATAACATGAGAATATTTACTTATATATTAACCATTATTGCAATTGCCTTAATTGCCTTTAATATTACAAAACTTGATTTTAACAATTTATTTGAAGGCGAGAGTAAGATTGCTGTTATTACAATAGTTTGTGGTTTATGTGCTATTATCCTTTTGGCAATTATTAGGATTTCAAGTCGCATTGAAGAAAAGGCTAAAAACAAAAAGTCTTAGTTTATTAGCTGGCTATGTTTAGCTAATGCTTTAGCGCGATTAATCATTGGATTATTTGTATTTAATACTCTACTATAGGCTTCTGTTCCAAACAATTGTTCTGCTAGAATGGCTTTTAGATATAGCTTAACCTCATCATTATAGGCTACAAAAATAATTTTATGTCTTGCGCGTTCGTTAAGGTAATCGCTAAAATCTTGAAGTGTTTTATCTGAAACATTATACGTGTTTATAAAGTCTTCTTCTGAAAAAGAAGCAAACTGTCTTCGGTCTTTATCTAAAAATTCGAAAACAAAATAATTCATTATTCCACTTGCAAGAATACGGCCTACCGTTTCGTTATTCATTTTTAGATCTATTGGTACAAACTCATCTGGAATAATACCTCCTCCACCATAAACTGTTTTCCCTTTTGGAGTTGTAAATTTAAGTGAGTCGTCTACTTTTATATTACTTGCACTAGAGAGTTCGCCATTATCTTTACGTTCAAAATAATCGTGGTAATAATCTTTATTTCCATTTTCATAAGAACGTTGTATAGAACGTCCTGTTGGTGTATAATATCTGGAAACCGTTAATCTTACAGCACTCCCATCACCAAGAGCCATTTCGCGTTGCACGAGTCCTTTACCATATGTGCGCCTTCCAATAATTGTACCTTTATCGTTATCTTGTAAAGCACCTGCAATAACTTCGCTTGCGGAAGCTGAATTTTCATTAACGAGAACATAAATTTCTCCATCTTCAAAATCGCCTCTATTAGAAGCAAATGTTTTTTCAATTCTTCCTTTTCTGTTTTTGGTGAATACTATTAGTTTGTCTTCTTCCAAAAACTCATCTGTAATTTGTTCAGCTATTTCAAGAAAGCCTCCTGGATTATCTGTTAGATCCAAAATAAGTTTGTTTGCACCTTTATCTATGAGTTTATTAAGGCCCTTTTTAAATTCTTTATATGTAGATTCTGCAAAGCGATTGATTTTTATATAACCTAAATTGTCTTCTAACATATAAGCAGCATCCACACTCTTAATAGGCACATCATTACGCATAATTTTAACTTCAAAAGTTTTGTCTTCTAAAGGTCTGTATATTGTAAGTTTTACTTTTGAACCTTTCTCGCCTTTTAGTCTACTTATTATAGAATCGTTACGCCATTGTGCACCATATATTTCTTGTCCATCTGCTTCAATAATTCTATCTCCACCTTTGATACCAACTTTAATACTTGGCCCTCCTTCTAAAGGGCGAATTACAGTTACTGTGTCTTTGTATGTATAGAAACTTACACCAATACCAACAAAATCGCCTTTCATGCTTTCTGCAATTTCTTCTAAATTTTCACTTGGTATGTAGGTGGAATGTGGATCGAGATTACTTAAAATACCATTTACAGTAACATCTACAATGCTATCTGTATTTATATCATCTACATATTCGTGATCAATATAATCTATTAGCCTGTTAAGTTTATCTTTTTTAGAGTTTGTGGTAAATAATCGATCTGATTTATCAGTAAAATTTAATTTTCCACCAATAAATATTCCTAATGCAATAGCAATTCCTATAAGTAATGGTATGTATTTATTGAATGCTTTCATCAATCTATTTTGGAAACATGAGATACTTCAATTCCAGCTTTTTCAAGAAAATCTAGTCCAGAACAATCTTTGTATTTATCATGGTACACAACCCTAACAATTCCTGATTGATGTATTAACTTACTGCATTCTTTACAAGGTGAAAGTGTAATATAAAGTGTTGCGCCTCTACACGATTGTGTAGATGCTGCTACTTTAGAAATGGCATTTGCCTCTGCGTGTAAAACATACCATTTTGTGTAGCCTTCTTCATCTTCGCAGAAATTTTCAAAACCTGTTGGTGTGCCATTGTAACCATCGGAAATTATCATTCTGTCTTTTACAATAATTGCACCAACTTGCTTACGTTCGCAATAGGATAGTTTTCCCCATTCGTAAGCCATTCTTAAGTATGCTTTATCGTATTTAAGTTGTTTTTTATGCGGCATGTATTTTTAAAATCTAATAATACTTTAAACGAATATACTCGCTTAGTATTTTAATTACAATAGTCCTGTCGTTAAAATTTTACCAAAGTTTATTTATAAAAAATTAGTAAACTTAAAAATTATTGCTGCATTAGTGTTTTCATTTTAGATAATTGTTCTTCTTTTTCTACTAATTCTCCATCGTGATAGAAAATTATTAATTCTAAAGGAACCTTATCCCAAGCTAGTTTTGCTACATTGTCCGGACTTATATTGTGTCTTCCTAATGTTTTTTCTGTTGGCCAATCTATGGTTGGAAATGAAACATATGCTAGTTCTGAGCACACAATCTTATCTGTAGTATTGACATCAAAATTAAAATCGTACTTCTTTCCTATTTGCCTGAAGGCCATTAATAAGGCTTCCCTTTGAGCGTCTTTGTTCTTTTTTAAATTGAAAACTGGACGTAAAATTGCAAAATCGTCTACATTCATAAAATGTTCTAAAGTGCTTAGTTGCACGCCAGAACGTAATGCTTCTATTATTTGATGTTCGTTTTTAGAGTTTTTATCCGTTTTTGTACTGATTTTATCAGCATGCTTGCTTACATAAGGGTTTTCCCAAATACCAATATCTATGAGTTCTGCTTTTGTTCCTGTCCAGATAGCAACATGACCAAAATGCCCAGGAATAAGTTTATCTGTTAGTCTAAATGGTGTTTTTTCTAATAAAATATCTAGTGGCTGTAACTGCGTTTTTATATGTTCTATGGCTGTAGTGTCACCATATAGTTTTCCTTTTCTAGATTCAAAAAGTCCCATAGTATTTCCAAAAAGGCCACTAACCATATCGAAACCTTCTTCTTTGGTTTCAGAAATCATATCGCTAGTTATACGCTCTAGACCAACTATTTTGTTTGAAGCAATTTCTTTAACTCTTATTTTTTTTATATAGTTATACGAAGGGCTTGATTCGATTAGCATTTTTAAATACTCATAATCTGAATCTGAATTATCTATTGTAATTTGTTCTATTGTGTTCTCAAAAAATGTAATCGCTCTACGAATTCTGTGACGTGATTCAATTGAATTTGCATTAAGCGTAATTTCATTAAGTCTATTTGATATAAGCCCAAAACCCATATCTGGGTCATTTATTACTTTTCTAAGTCTATCGTCGTCTTCAAATAATACAATTCCAAGAAAATAATTGTCGTACAATGTTAAGGCAGCTCCTAAAGAGAGCATAATGCCTTTAACATGTGTTTTTTGATCGATGTTATAAGCTTTAAGTGTTTTGTCTCGAACATCTAATCCACATTCGTAAGCATTTGCAATAGCAAATAATTCATCCCTTATCTCTAGGTAATCTTCAGTCCCTTGTTTTAAGATTAATAAGTCACTACTTTTTAACGGTTGATCTTTGTCTACCCTAAGTCTGCTCGCTACTTCAAGCATTTCAGTTCTTGCAACTAAACTGTATTCCACTAGTTTTTGAAGTTCTTCAAAATCCTCATTAAAGATATCTTGTGGTGTTATGCCTCTCTCAAGTTTATTAGCTAATTCATCAAAACATAAAGTCTCTCTTTCTAATTGATTCTTGTTAATCCTGTAATACGTATATATTCCTGAAAGTATAATAACAGCAATAAGTATGTAAGAGATTTTTAAAATCTTTGATTTTTTCATTTCAATACTAATACTTTTTAAAAGTGAATAGCACTAATGCTATTCAACTAAATTATATAAGATAATAGTGGAAAGATATAATTATAGAAACAAAAAACCTAAAATTAATGATTCGCTCATACTTTACTTTATTCTTTTGACTTAAAAAAAGAAAAAATTAAACATGTTCTTTAAAAAAATTAATAAAAAAACCCACTCAATAAAATGAGTGGATTAAGGATACTTAATAAAGTTTAGATGAATCGTATGTAATTTTTGTTTTAGTCTACAAGTTCAAGTTCAAGCAAACCGCTTATTTTAAATTTCCTACCTTCTTGTTTAGCCTCTTTATAAAAGGCTTTGAAATCTTCTTTGGCTTTCAATAATTGTGACACCCGACTATCATCAGTTTTTGTATCACAATTTACATTGCCTTCTAACATTGATAACCTGTGTATTTTATGAAAATTAATTTTTTCTTTAATTAATCCATTAATGATATCTAAAGCTTCAGAAGGTGTAAATTCACCATCAATAAGTTTTACTTCATGTGCTATTTCTGTTGTAATCATAACTAATATTTACTTTTGTTTAACCATGCAAAGTTTATATAATTATTTCATATATTTTTATTTATATTTATTATATAATACATAAATAATATTTATGAAATATACATTACATCAACTTCAAGTTTTTTTAGAGGTTGTTAACCAAAAGAGTGTAACCAAGGCTTCAGAAGAACTTTTTTTAACTCAGCCGGCCGTTTCTATTCAACTTAAGAAATTCCAAGATCAATTTCCATTACCATTAACAGAAGTTATTGGCAGAAAACTCTATATAACCCCCTTTGGAGAAGAAATTGCTGAAGCTGCAAGAAATATACTTAAAGAAGCCTCTACTATTCAATACAAAACAAAGCAATACCAAGGTAAGCTTGCAGGCAAACTGTCAATATCTGTTGTGTCAACAGGTAAATATTTGATGCCTTATTACTTATCTGATTTTGTAAACAACCATCCTGAAATCGACTTTAAAATGGATGTTACTAATAAACAAAAAGTTGTTCGTGATCTAGAAGAAAATAAAACAGATTTTGCATTGGTTTCTGTATTACCTAATCATTTAGAATTAGAAAAACTCCCACTACTTAAGAACAGTCTATATCTTGTAGGCGCATCAGAACGTGTAAATAATTTTAAAACTAATGTAAAAGCTATCTTCGAAAACGAACCCTTACTATATAGAGAGGGTGGCTCTGCAACTCGAAATGCTATGGAGGTTTTTATTAAAGGACGTAATTACCCTGTTTCTAAAAAAATTGAACTCACTTCTAATGAAGCGTTAAAACAAGCTGTAATAGCCGGTTTAGGATACTCCATAATGCCTTTAATAGGTATTAAGAATGCTATTGATCAGGGTGATATTTCTATTATTCCTTACAAAGGTTTACCAATTAATACACAATGGAATCTAGTTTGGTTAAAGAATAAAAAGTTAACAATAGTGGCAGATGCTTTTCTTTCTCACTTAAAAAAGGAAAAGGAAACTATTAAAGAAAAATTCTTTGATTGGATTGATTAATATCTTACCATAACTAATATAGTAAGTTTTATCTTAATCAGGCTTAATTGTGTGTTTATTAATTCACTGTCTGGTTCTGGTGGTTCTACAAATTGTTGTTTTGATTTTCAGTTTTTAGGATTAATGAATAGTCCTGTAGAGAATTGTTTTCTTTATTTGTGATAGGTTACTCTGCAGTATAAAGTAACATTGTTGTTACTTCTTGCTCTTGAAGTAGAAATTATAAATCTTGTTTTCATTGTTATATAAAATTATCGTTAACTTTGGATTATGGTAAATTGGATTAAAGAAAATCAAGTCATAAGCTTTCTTATTTTAGTTTCAATAGTTATTCTTATTGCTTTTCCTCCTCTTGGTTTTCTTATAATAATAATGGGTGTTATTAGTTGGGTTATAGTTATAATTAGTAATTCTAATAGCAACAAAAAGTTTAATAGAAAGGAAAGCTTAATAAATCAATTTGGTGAAGAATATGGCGCTGCAGTACTCAATAAAACTTTGGTTATTGGGATGCATAAAGAAGCTGTTAGATTAGTTAAAGGGAATCCAGAATATGTCAAAAAAAATGAAAAAGTAGGTGTCAAAACAGAAAAATGGTATTGGGGAAAATATGAACATAGAAAAGCTACTAAATATAAAAAGTTTGCTGTCATAGAAAACAATAAATTAATTGAATTTGGTGATATTTAATATAAGACAATTTGACCTCGAAACTCACCCAATTATATCTATCCAAATGGAATTTACTTTCTAGCTCTCTAAAAGCATTAAAAGTTAACTCGTTATATATATTTAAGCCTACAAACCCATTATTGCTTACAGTAAATAATGACTACTTAGATGCAGATATTAAAATAATGATATTTGGTCAAGAGACTAATAGCTGGTTTAATAAATTCAATAGTGTTGAAGAATTACAGAATGCCTATAAAAATTTCTTTTTGGAAAAAAATTATAAGAAAAGAGGTGGACAATTTTGGAATGGGACAAATCAGTTAGTTAGCTTAATATCTAATGAATTTCCTAATAAAAAAGTTTCATTTATCTGGAATAACATAATCAAAATTGGTAAATACAATAAAAAGAATAAACCTCCTGAATACATTCAAGAAGTAGAAACAAAGTACTTCAATGTAGTTTCCAAAGAAATTGAGATTCTTAATCCTGATATAATTGTTTTTTTTTCTGGACCTTACTACGATAATATATTAAAATCTAAGCTATCAAGATGTGTGTTCAAAAAAATTCAGAGTAATATACCTTGTAGACAGTTAGCTAAAATCAATTATGATAATTTCAGTAATTGCTATAGAACGTATCATCCTAATTATCTTTACAGAAGTAAAAAATTAAATTCATTTTTTCATATTATTGTTAAAGATTTAAAATCAAATGCAACCTTTTAATAAAAATTGCAACCTTTTTTTACACCTTTTTTCTTCAAAAAGCTCGGCTAGTTGGCTTTTTATAATGGTTTGAATTAATTGTATTTGATTTTTTATTTATTTTTACATTGTATTTCGAACCCTTTAATGGGTGCCAACCGAGTGAAGACACCACGGTGGCAAAACAATACGGACAATAAGTCAAAATAAACGGACAATATCCTATTGCTTAGAGAAATACAAATATTGATTGTTTAACTAAATCTTATTTGTATGAAAAATATAATTAAAATCAACTTTGAGAATCTTCAAGCACTAACTCTTAATGCAACTATTAAAATAG
>JABDPN010000222.1 GCA_013042715.1 Flavobacteriaceae bacterium
GGATTACTTCTGAAAAGCATAAAAAAGTAGTGACTCCAGTTCTATTCTGGATGTTAAGCCTTATGGCTTCTTTTTTACTATTTATCTATGGTTACCTTAGAGATGATTTTGCCATCATGTTAGGGCAAACACTTACTTATTTTATCTATATCAGAAATTTACAGTTACAAAACCAATGGCAAAAAATACCGTTTGTATTGAGGTGGTTTATTTATCTCATTCCGTCATTAATCGTTGTTTACTACTTCAACAATGATATTAGTGATCGTGTTAATTTATTTAAAAATGAAGCAATTCCGTTTTGGTTATTATCTCTTGGAGTGGTTTCACAAGTTACCTTTACACTTCGTTTTGTTTACCAATGGTTATACTCTGAGCAGCAAAAGAAATCGGTTTTACCTTTTGGCTTTTGGTTATTGAGCTTGATTGGCTCTACTTTAATAATGATCTATGCTATTATAAGAATAGACTATGTTCTTATAGTTGGTAATATGTTTGGTATAATAATCTATATTAGAAATTTAATTTTGTTACGTCGTGAACATCTTATTGTACCTAGAAAATAGACCAATTCTCACCATAATTATTTTTGTCTTACTTATGCTAGGATTTAGTATAAGTACGTTAGATGTTACAATTATGGAAGCTCGTAATTTTATTACTGCTAGAGAAATGATTGAAGATGGTAACTGGATTTTAACTACCATGAATGGTGAACCACGTTACCAAAAACCGCCATTACCAACTTGGTTAACTGCATTATCTGCTCTTGTCTTTGGATTAAAAAATCTATTTGCATTACGACTTCCAGCAATACTAATGGTAGCTGTTTTAGGTGTTTTTTCCTATCTCTTAAGTTTTAAACTACTAAATAAAAAAACACATAGTCTTATTAATGCTTTAATAACCATTACTTCATTTTATGTTGTTGCCATAATAATCGAAGCACCTTGGGATATTTATACTCATGGTTTTATGCTTATGGGTATCTATTATTTATTTCAGGTTTTTGAGAAAGAAAACATCAAAAATGCTTATATATTATTAGCAAGTATTGGAATAGGTTTTTCTATTTTAAGTAAAGGTCCAATTTCTTTCTATGCCTTATTACTTCCTTTTTTAATGGCTTATGGCTTTGTGTATAAATTTAAAAACTTTAAAAAGAAGGTATTACCTACCATTATAATTGTTCTACTAGGTTTAATTGTTGGAGCCTCATGGTATATCTATGTTAGACTTGCTGATCCAGAAGCCTTAGTTGCTATTGCAGAACGCGAGACTTCAAATTGGAGTAGTTATAATGTTAAGCCATTTTATTATTATTGGAGTTTCTTTACACAAAGTGGTTTGTGGACTATTCCTGCATTTGTAAGTTTATTGTATCCTTACTTAAAAAACAGAGTCAGTCATTTAAAAGTTTATAGATTTAGTTTTTACTGGACTATTTTTGCTGTAATCCTATTATCGATTATTCCTGAAAAAAAATCTAGATATTTAATGCCCGTATTAATCCCTTTAGCAATTAATACAGGGTTTTATATTGAATATTTAATTAGGCAGTTTAAAACCTTAAAACTTAAAGAAACACTTGTGGCATATATTCATTTTGGTATTATAATACTTTTAAGTTTTGTAATTCCGATAGGTGGTTTTATTTTCCTAAACTCTGAAACTGAAATAAATTGGATTGTTTTTATTTTAGATACTATAATTCTAATGAGCATTGGTATTTTAATGCTTAAAAACCTAGTAAAAAAAGAAATTAAAAATGTATTTATTTTAACAGTAATATTCTATATCACACTTTTTGTTCTTGGAACACCTTACATATCAAGTTTTAAGAATCCTGATTATAAAAATATTTCCGTTTTAAAAACTGAATTAGAAAACAAAAATCTGAAGCCATATGCATATGGCAAACACGTTGCTCCTGAAACTATGTGGTATTACGATGGAAAAATTACTAATATTATTAATCCAGATTTAACATTTACATTTCCAGAAGAACAAAAATTTGTTTTAATCGCATCAAAAATATACCCAGAAAGAGATTCGATTTTATATAAAAAATATCATTTTGAGTTTATTTCAGAGTATGATATGAATACAGCTAAACCATATACTCGAGGCCACAAATCAAGACTGTTTAATAAGGTTTATCTTGTAACTAAGAAATAAATCTAGATCTTAAGTACCATTGTAATTTATAAAATATAAAACCTGATAGTGCACCAAATGCCATTCCACAGATAATATCCAAAGGATAATGTACTCCTACATATATTCTACTGTATGCCACCATAGCGCTCCAAAACAGCAAAATAAATACCAAGTATTTGTAATAAGGTTTTAATAGCAATCCAGTAAAAACTGCTACTGCCATAGAGTTTGAGGAATGTCCAGAAAAGAATCCATATTTACCGCATCGAGGAGCTATGTAACGCATTAAATCTTCTAAACCTTCTGTTCTACAAGGTCTTGGACGCTGAAAACTATCTTTAAACACATTAGTTATTTGATCTGTAAAGGTAATCATGGCTGCAACGACTAAAATAAGGAGCAATAATACTTTCCAACCTAATTTTTTATAGATTAAATACAATAAAATAGCATACAAAGGTATAAATGTTAGTTTATTTGTAATTACTAACCATAAACCATCAAAAGTTGTCGATCCTAAATTGTTTAGGTAAAGAAATAACTCTTTATCGTATTGTAATAATTGGTCAATCATCTTCTATTCTTCGTATCTACCTACTTCCCTATCGTAGAATTCTGAAGCTTGTTGAATAACATTCTCTGTTTCGTCTAAGAGTTCTTTTTCATCATGTTGGTCGAAGTCCTCTAACCATTCAACTTCATCATTTTCAAGATTAATAATAAACCTTGGAAATTCTGTATGGATTACAAAAATAGCATCTGGATAATCTGTATTATCACCTAATATAAATTTAGGAAGCGTCATGTATTAAGTTTTTAAGTGTCTAAAATGTTCTTAAGTTTTAAAGTTTATTGGCAATACTTGTAAAAATAGCTAAAAGTTACTTAGCTTCTGATCTTATAGACTTTATTTCACTTTTATTTATCCATTTCATTTCTTCAATTATTTCTAACCAATAATCAGTCTCACTTGCTTCTGATAAACTAATCTTTATCTTGTTCTTAAAATCATTTTATTTCTTGACCTATTAGCTTCTCTGTAATTTGCTCCTATACTTGTTGCTGATTTTGAAAGTTGTTTTTTGACAACAATAGACTCAGTAGTAGTTTATAAACTGGAAGACAATTCTAAAACTTGAATAGAAAACAAAATTGTTCGTTTTTCTAGTTTTTTCGCAAATTCTTTATTCGTCATAACAACTAAGAACTTTAAGTACTTAAGACACTTTCTTTACTATTTATTAATCGATTTGTAAGATAGTTAAATCTAATATAAAGTAAAATTGCTGCTGATGTTAATCCAGAAAGTAATCCCAACCAAATTCCAAAGCTACCATATGCCTCTTCTTTTCCTAAAAAATAACTAATAGGGAAACCTATTATCCAATACGAAATAAACGTTATAAGTGTTGGAATCTTTACATCTTGCAACCCTCTTAATGCTCCAAGAACAATAACCTGAAGACTATCGCTCAACTGAAAAAATGCTGCTACTATCAATAATTTTGCTGCAATTGCAATAACTTCTAGATTATCAACTTTATTAACCTCATCATTCAAATTCAAATATATTAATGGTAAATGCTTATGGAATACAACAAACAATAATGCAAAAATCGCAGCTAAAAATAAACCGAGTAAGAAAATAGATTTTGCAATACGTCTTAACTCTTTAAAATCTTGTAAACCTTTTTGGTTTCCAACTCTAACCATTGCTGCAACACTAAGCCCTAATGCTGCCATAAACGTAATAGAAGCAAGATTCAAAGCGATTTGGTTTGCAGCCTGAGCATTTTTACCAAGTATACCACTTAACCAAATTGCAGCAGTAAATATTGCAACTTCAAAAAACATTTGCATAGCACTTGGGAAACCTAAATTGATAATCTTTTTAATCATTTTGCGCTCCAAAACAAATACCTTAATTTTTTGCACGTATGCTTTTGATTTTTGCCTTTGTGTTAATAACCACCATAAAAAGAACAGCATCACAAATCGCGATATTAACGTTCCAAGAGCAGCACCAACAATACCTAAAGCAGGGAAACCAAGCTTTCCAAAAATTAAAATATAATTAATAATTACATTTAAAATATTAGCTAAAAGTGTAGCATACATCGGATATTTGGTTAATGATAATCCATCGCTAAATTGTTTAAAAGCCTGAAAAATAATTAATGGTACCAAAGAAAATGCCACCAAATCCAGATATGGAATTGCAAGTTCTACAACTTCTTCTGGTTGATCCATATGATACATCAATGGTTTTGAGAGCAGAATAAGACCAAAAAGCGCTACACTAAGTACTGAACATAAAAACAAACCATGCTTAAAAGACGATTTACACTTTTCGAAGTTTTTTTCTGAATCTGCCTCAGCAACTAAAGGTGTAATTGCTGTAGAAAAACCAATTCCTAAAGACATGGCAATAAAAATAAAACTATTACCTAACGACACAGCTGCAAGTTCTGCAGATCCTAATTGACCAACCATTATGTTATCAATTAAACCCACAAAAGTATGACCTAACATTCCTAAAATTACAGGTGATGCTAGCTTCCAGTTATAACTAAATTCTTTTGTGTACTGTGATAACATTATATTAAAAACAAAAAAAGGGGAAAAATCCCCTTTCATATTTATTTGTAAAAGTGATTATTCTTCTTCGTCTGAATTCTCTTCATCAAGTAATTCTAAAAGATTGTTTTTATGAAGAATATTGTACCATCGTATTACTTTTTTAATATCGCTTGGATAAACTCTGTCTTCATCGTAATCTGGTAACACATCAAAGAAATACTCTTCTAATATATCTCTACTGTCCTTATGACTAATGCTTGTTTGCCCGCCATTCTCTTTGGTTCTAATTTTTTTAAAAACATCTTTTAACGGTAATTCTTCGGTTAACGTATAAATTGCTATTTCGCTAAGTAAACTTACGTTATTTCTTAAGTTAACTGCAATACGCTTACCATCTATTAAAGACTCTGCAACAAATCCAGATCGTGTTTGATTAACTAATTTAAATAGCCCTGGTTTTTCTGAGATTGCTAAAATTCTATCTAAACTCATGTTTCTTATCGTTTTTTACTTGCTTCAGGAAAACGCATTTTATAATCAATTACAATTTTTCCTTTTGAAATATTTAAAAGCTTACTTTTTATTAATCGTTTTTTAAATGATGAAATTTTATCTGTGAATAGAACACCTTCTATATGGTCGTATTCATGTTGAATAATTCGTGCAATAATACCATCAAATTCTTCAACATGTGTTTCAAAATTTTCATCTTGATACTCCATTTTTATTTTTGGTTGTCTAAAAACATCTTCTCTTATATTTGGAATGCTTAAACAACCTTCGTTAAAAGCCCATTCGTCCCCTTCTTCTTCAAGGATTTTAGCATTAATAAATGTTCGCTTAAAATCTTTTAACGCTTCTTTTTCTGCTTCTGTAAACGTTTCGTCTTCTGCAAATGGTGTTGCATCAACCAAAAATAATCGTATAGGTATTCCTATTTGAGGAGCTGCTAATCCAACGCCCAATGCATTATACATGGTTTCATACATATTATCTATTATCTCCTTAAGATTAGGATAATCTTGAGTAATAGTCTTGCACTTTTTTCTTAAAACAGCGTCACCATATGCTACTATAGGTAAAATCATTACTTAATTTTTGAGATTGCAAAAATACAATTCTTTGATATTATTTTCTTAAAGAAATTAAAAAACTAGATATTATACAGATAACTCTGTAGAATAAGTGTTGCACTTATCTCGTCTACAAGTGCTTTATTCTGTCTTTGTTTTTTTTTCAAACCACTATCTATCATGGTTTGAAAAGCTATTTTAGAAGTAAAGCGTTCGTCTACTCTTTTAATAGGAATATGTGAAAATTTCTTTTCAAGTTTTTTTATAAATGGGAGAATATACTTTTCGCTTTCAGAAGCTTTATTATTCATTTGTTTAGGTAAACCAATAACAAACAATTCAATATTTTCAGAATTTAAATAACTTTCTAAATACTTTAATAATTCTTTAGTTTCAACAGTTATTAAACCAGAAGCAATAATCTGTAACTCGTCTGTTACAGCTAATCCTGTTCGTTTAACACCAAAGTCTATTGCTAAAATTCTTCCCATTTAATTACAAAATTAACATTATAATTGATAAAAAAAACTCTTTCACTATGCATTGTGAAAGAGTTTTAGACAGGGAAGTATAACTTATAAAAATAAGAAGCTACCAACTTATCAACCAACCTGCCAAAATAACATAAGTTTAAGGTTAACGTTTTGTCATTTTATTAATTAGACACAATGTTTCTTATCAAGTCACAAAAAAAATTATGTAATGATAATATAGCATCTTAAAACAATAATATACTTTTATATTTGTGAAATAAAATAAATAGAAATGAATGAATTAAAAGGAATAATAGAAAATGCTTGGGAAAATCGATCTCTTTTAAGTAATACAGAAACTATTAGTGCTATTAGAAAGGTTGTTTCTCTACTTGATTCTGGTAAACTTCGTGTTGCAGAACCAACAGAATGTGGTTGGCAAGTTAACGATTGGGTTAAAAAGGGTGTTGTTTTATATTTTCCTATTCAAAAAATGGAAACCATAGAAGCTGGACCTCTAGAATTTCATGATAAAATTCCTTTAAAGAAAGGTTATAAAGAAAAGGGTATACGCGTTGTACCACATGCTGTTGCTAGACATGGTGCTTATATTTCTCCTGGCACCATATTAATGCCTAGTTATGTTAACATTGGAGCCTATGTAGACGAAGGTACTATGGTAGACACTTGGGCAACCGTTGGTAGTTGTGCACAAATTGGTAAACATGTACATCTTTCTGGAGGTGTTGGTATTGGTGGAGTTTTAGAACCTCTTCAAGCTGCTCCAGTGATAATAGAAGATGGTGCTTTTATTGGTTCTCGCTGCATAGTAGTAGAAGGTGTTCGTGTAGGTAAAGAAGCTGTATTAGGTGCAAATGTTGTATTAACGATGAGTACTAAAATTATTGATGTTACTGGTGATAAACCAATTGAAATGAAAGGCGCAGTACCTCCAAGATCTGTTGTAATTCCAGGAAGTTACACTAAAAAATTTGCTGCTGGAGAATACCAAGTACCATGTGCATTAATTATTGGAAAACGTAAAGAAAGTACAAATAAAAAGACATCACTTAATGATGCTTTAAGAGAATATGATGTAGCTGTTTAAACTTAAGATTATGAAAACAATTTTAGTAGATGCTTGGAACACTTTTGTTACTAAAGATGGTATTAACCACAAAATGCAATTTGTTCTGGATGGTTATTCAAATCCAAAAATTATCTTGACTAATGCTAATGATGATGAAAAAAAAACCTTTGGCATTGTTAATATGCCTTATCCTGTTTTTAGTTTAGCTCACAAACCTAATAAACCTAATCCTGATTATTTTAAGAAAATACTTTCTGAATATGATTTAAACCCAAAAGATGTAATTTATTTTGAGCATAATGAAGATGCAGTGAAATCTGCAGAATCTTTAGGCATAAAAACACTTTGGTTAAAAAAAGGAAGTGATTTAACACTATTAGAGAAATTTTTAGAATCAAACATCTAGTTTATGGCTTATAATATCACCTTAGAAGGGAATAATAAAATAATAGCTGAAAGAATGCTAGAAAGAGTTGCCAAAATTTTTTCTAAGTGTAATATTACCTATTGGTTAGAAGGCGGAACACTTCTGGGAATAAGAAGAGAAGATCGGTTATTACCTTGGGATGACGACATAGATGTTTCCATGATGGTTGATCAATCATCAAAATTACCAAAACTATATAAAGCCTTAAAAAATGCAAACTATCGAGTAAAACTTAGACATTTTGAACAAAATAATATTCCTTTTAAAAAAGGAAACCTCAGAATGATAAAAATTAGAGAACGTAAGTGTTTTGGTTTATTAAAAGGTCCTGTTTGTCTTGATGTTTTTATTAAATATCCCTTTGAAGGTAATAGTTACTGGGAAATTGCTAATAAAAAGAAGAAAGTTCCAAGTAAATTTTATAAGAATTTTAATACTATAGATTTCAAGGGGTATAATTATTTAATTCCTAAACTTACAGATGACTATTTAACTTATAGATATGGAGAATGGCAAACTCCAGTTAAAGATTGGGATACTGCAAATGATGATAAAGCCTTAAGCTAAATCTTTTTTTGAAGTTTTAATGTGTCTTTTAAAATAGTACTACTAACACTTGCCGTATAAGGAAAGTATTCTACATGACAAGTGGTTTTAGGAAATCGTCCTTTCCAATCGTCACCCACAGAAATAGCATCTATTTTATATTCATCTACAACACGTTGTTTATTTTTATCAATCTGAGGAATAACTTCGTCTACATACTTAATAGCCTTTACAACATTTAGGCGTTCTTTATACGGAATTACAGGACGCTTACCTTTTTCTTTTTCAATTAATTCATCTGTAGAAACACCAACAATCAGGTAATCACAAATTTCTTTAGAACGTTTTAAAATATTTAAATGTCCATAATGAAAAATATCAAAACAACCAGAAGTATACATTCTGCTATATTTAGATCCTTCTCGTTTTTTTTGTATAGCAATACTAATTCTTGTGGTATTACTTATTTTAATAGAAATATTATTATTATAAATAGCACTAATTTCTTTAAGCATTTCAAACATTTCATCATTATCATTAGTCTGTTCTCCATTAATCCAAAGTATTTTCTCATTAGCCTTGTTATATTCAAACTGCCAATTTTTATACTTTCTTGCTAAAGCTTCTGTATTAGGATTTTTCATATTTAGATTTAACTTTCTTAAAGAAATATTGTTTTGGCAAAACTACAAAAAACTAAAGCTATCCCAAATCAGTGTTGATATTATAAGGAATAAGTTTTTTTAATAAGCTATTTACCATAAATTTGAACTTTAATTAAAGCATATTTCATGAAAATTATTATTCTAGCTGCTGGAATTGGCTCAAGATTAGGAAACCCTTTCCCAAAGCCATTAACACCTCTAAAAAATGGAAAAAGTATTATGCAGATGCAAACCGAGAACATTGCGTCAAAATATAATATTGATGATATAAATGTTG
>JABDPN010000230.1 GCA_013042715.1 Flavobacteriaceae bacterium
CTTCTTAGATCAACACAAGTACGACGATGCTAAATCGCATATAGAAAATGCTTTAGGATTAGCAGGATCTTCTGAAGAAGCTTATATTAAATTAGGTGTTATTAACGAGAGTCAAGGTCGTTATCAAGCTGCAGAATCGTATTATCAAAAGGTTTTAGATTTAAACCCAAAACATACTATTGCTTTAACCAAGATGAGCAATTTGCAGAATCGAAAAGGAAACCTAATAGCTTCAAAAGAATGGTATAATAAAGCATTGGAATCAGATTCGCTTAATACCATAATAGAATATGGTTTGTTTAATTACGTAACAGATAATAGAATTAACAATAAAACAGCAGAATATTTATTTTTAAAAGCTATAGACTATAAGCCACATTATTCCAGTGTTTATGTACAATATGCAGATTATTTAAGTTTAAAGAACACCAATCGTAAACGCTTGATTTTAGCAGATTCTATGTATAGTAAAGCCATTCGTAAAAATCCTCACGATGTTTTGGCTTACGCAGGAAAAGGATGGTTATACAAGAAATTAAACAATACTAGAAAAGCTGTAGAAATCTTTAAAAAAGGTATTGAAAACAATCCTAATAAACCCGAAGCATTTTACAATACCGCCAATTTTTATAACGAAGGTTTAAAGGATTATAAAACCGCCGAAACCTATTATTTAAAAGCATTAGATAAAGATAAATTCTATCTACAAGCATATTCTAAGTTAGTTACTTTATACAACAAACAAAGAAAGCAGAATACCTCTATTACATTGTTAAACAACCTAATAAAAGAAAATCCTAAGGCACCAGATTTCTGGAATTTATTAGGCGATACGTATTTCTCTATAAACGAATACCAAAAAGCAATAGATGCGTTTAACAAGGCAATAGAATTGGATGAAACCTATTCAAAAAGCTATTCTAATTTAGGATATAGTGCTTTGCAAGTCAATAATTTCGATTCTGCAAAAACCTATTATCAAAAAGCAAATGCTTTTGCTCCATATAAAAATCCTAAATCTGAAATATCAGCAACCATTCTTACAATGGCTAAAAACAAAGAGAAGTTTGGAACACCAACTGAAACCAAAGCACTTTATAAATTAGCATTCGAGATTGATGAATCTGTAATTTCAGGATTACCTTATGCAACTTATTTATATTTAAATAACGAACCTGCTTTAGCTTTTGAAAAAGCAAAATTATTACATAGGCAAGATGCTCCAGACAAATTAAAAGTTGAAAACTTAAAGCTTTTGGTAAAAGCTGCAATTGACAATCAGGATACAGAACACGCTGATTTGTACTTTAATATATTACTTAAAAAAAATACCATTCCAGATTTTTTATTTGCTTCAGTCTACTACAGATTTAAAGGCGATTACCAAAAAGGTAATGCATTAATAAGAAAATCTAACCCACAACTATTAAGATCAAATAAGCTAAAAGAGATTTATAGTCAAAATACTATAAATAATTATATATTAGATAGATAGGATTTTGGTTTGGTTTTTGAAATCAATTAATATATTATGAAAAAAAGTATAAAAAGATTTTTGTTTATACCAGTATTTTTGATGGTTTTTTTGTCCATAAGCCAAACTGAAGACTATAAAATTTGGGAAGATAATTTTAATTTGGGATATCAATATTTTAATTCAAATCAATTTACCTTATCAGAAACTCACTTCGGCAAAGCTCTAGAAGCGTCGAAGACTGCATTTATCGAAAATGCAGAGGAACCCATAACCACGTTATATTTTTATGCTAATTGCAAATACATGCTATCTAAATATAATGATGCGTTAAAACTATTTGAAGAGGTATTAAACAAAGCTAAAAATCTTCCACAGAGAAATGTTGATTTTGAAATACGGGTTTGGGGAGAAATTAGTTCAATATATTCTTCCAAAGGGAATACCATAAAAGCAATTTCTGAACAAGTCGAATTAAATAATTTTATTGAAGAACAAAAAGGAATCAAATCCGAAATTTATGCTACTAACGTAAACAACCTTGGACAAATGTATTTTGCTCTTGGTGATTGTAATACTGCAACTATCCATTACAATAAAGCTAAAGAGATATTTCAAAATATAAATTTAAGAACCATTAATGTTGCTATTGTATATAACAATTTAGGACTGTGTTATTTTGGTGCAGGAGAATACGCAATGGCCAATGAAACTTATTTAGAAGCTTTTGCTATAGTTGAAGAACTAGATCAATTAGGAACAAATTTTTATTCAAAGCTAATAAGTAATATAGCTGCTTTAGGGCAAGTTGAAGGCGATTATGAAAATGCAAAATTATTACATGAACAATCGTTATCTATATTACTAAATTTAAATCTAGGTGATACCATTGAATATGCTGAAGGCCTGTTTGTATATGGATCGCTATTAAAAGATTTGGGTAAGTACGATGAGGCTCTCAATGAAATTAATAATGCTAAAAAAATATACGATAAGTATTTAGAGGCAGATCATATAAAATATGCAGATATCTTTGCTTTATTAGCAGAGTTAAACCTAATTAATGGACAAACGAAAGAAGCTCTTAAGTATTACGAACAAGCAGCGCAATTATATAAGGAAAAAACTCCAGAATCAAACCCAGGATATGGTTATGCTTTAAATGGATTGGGAAATACATATCAAGTATTAGGAGACTTTGAAAAGGCATTGCAGTATTATTTGGAGGCTCAAAAATATCTAAAGGTAAGTCTTTCAGAATCACATAAAGATTTTGGAATTACAATAATGAATATCGCAACTGTTAAGGCAAACTTAGGT
>JABDPN010000235.1 GCA_013042715.1 Flavobacteriaceae bacterium
GAGTTATATGCCCATTTAAAATAAATAGAGCCCCAAGTAAATCCTCCACCAAAAGCAGCGAAAATAATGTTATCGCCTTTTTTTAGTTTAGATTCATAATCATGCAATAATAAAGGTAGCGTTGCAGAAGTAGTATTGCCATACTTATGTATGTTCATCATAACTCTTTCTGAATCTAACTCTATTCTTTTTGCGGTAGCGTCAATAATTCTTTTGTTAGCTTGATGCGCTGCTAACCAAGCGATATCTTCTTTTTTAAGATTATTTCTTTTTAAAACTTTTACAGCAACATCTGCCATATTAAATACTGCATTTTTAAAAACTGTTTTTCCATCTTGAAAAACATAATGCTTTCCTTTTTCAAGTGCTTCTTTAGTAATTGGATATGATGAGCCACCATATTGAGCATGTAAAAATTCTCTTCCAACTCCATCACTTCTTAAATATTCGTCTTGTAAACCTAGGCCTTCTTCGTTTGGCTCAAACAATACTGCTCCTCCTCCATCTCCAAAAATGATACACGTAGCTCTATCTTCATAATTAATCATTGAAGAGTTTTTGTCCGCTCCAATCAATAGAACTTTTTTGTGTTTACCAGATTCTATATAACGTGCAGCTACAGACATTCCGTATAAAAAACTTGAACAAGCTGCTTCTAAATCAAATGCAAATGCATTAGTTGCTCCTATTTGAGTTGCTGTATATGCAGCAGTTCCAGCGGCTTTCATGTCTGGAGTAGCAGTAGCTACTATTACAAGCTCTATTTCTTTAGGATCTAATCCGGTTTTGTTTAGTAAATCTTGTGCTGCTTTTATAGCAAGGAAAGAGGTGCCTTTGCCCTTATCTTTTAGAATTCTTCTTTCTTTAATTCCTGTACGAGTGGTAATCCAATCATCATTTGTGTCTACCATCGTTTCTAAAATCTTGTTGGTCAACACATAATCTGGCACATATGCGCCAACAGCTGTTATGGCTGCTGTGATATTACTCATAGTTTTAGTTTAGTTGAACAAAAATCGTTCATTTTTCGTCAAAAATGACGAAAAAGTGAATGAATTTACACTTTTTTGATCAAATTTCATGCAAAATATACGCTTTTTGAATATATATCATAAAAAAACGCTCAATAAGAGCGTTTTAATTATATGCTTGCATAATACTTATGCTATGTTCTCTTCTTCTGTGCTGTCAATTAACACTTGACCTCTGTAATATAGTTTACCTTCATGCCAATGTGCTCTATGATATAAGTGTGCTTCTCCTGTTGTAGGACACGTAGCAATTTGTGGTACACTTGCCTTATAGTGTGTTCTTCTTTTATCTCTTCTTGTTTTCGAGATTTTTCTCTTAGGATGTGCCATTTTTTAATTTATTTATCCGTTAATAGTTTCTTTAAAATATTCCAACGAGGATCTGTTTCCTCTTTATCATTTTCTTTTATGTCCTTTGGACTTAGATCTTCTAGTCTTTTAAGTATATCTGACTTTAAGCTTCCATCTGCTACTCCTGGATGAACTCTTTTGGAAGGAACAGATAACACAATTAACTCGTATAAGTATTGTGCAATGTTGATTTCATACTCTGCATGAGGTATAATTAATATCTCATCGTTTTCATCATTAAACTCCTCTCCAAATTTAACAACTAAGTCAAATTGATTAATTATTTTCTGATCGAATGGTTCGTTGGTTAAATCGCAATTGACATTAACCGTTCCAGAAATATTAAAGTTTAATTCGAGTAAAGTTGTTTTTTTATTAAGTATAACTTTAGCTAATACATTAGCATCGTTATACTCGTCATACTCAAAATCTTCAAAGAACTTTTTTTCAATTTGATACTCAAAACAGTGTTTTCCTTCTTTTAATCCTACAAACTTAATCGTATACTCCTTCAATTGCTTCATCTCTACACTGATTTAGAGCGTGCAAATATATAAAATTATTCTTTTCTAAAAGTAAGTTGTAAACAATTTTTTGTTAAAATCTATGCCTTTTGTTTTTTTAAAGGATTGGTTGTTAGTTCTGTATGCAATTTTCTACTCTTGTAAACAGAAATAGCAGTATATAATGCTTCTACAAAAGAACTATTATCTGCTATACCTTTTCCGGCAATTTCATAAGCTGTACCATGGTCTGGAGAAGTTCTAATTCTATTTAACCCAGCTGTAAAATTTACTCCTTTTCCAAACGATAGTGTTTTAAAAGGAATAAGACCTTGATCGTGA
>JABDPN010000239.1 GCA_013042715.1 Flavobacteriaceae bacterium
TTTATTTTTTTTCTTTCTTGTCGCCATACTAACAATTAATTAGATTGTGATTTTTCAATTCTAAATCCAACATCTAAAACTCCATGTAAATTTTCAACACCATTTATTTGTCCATTTTCCCTCATTGCTTGCTGAATAAATACTTTGTATTCTCCATTTTCAGAAAAAACATAAGGAGTCTTATAACCTTTATACCACAATTTATTTTCTTTAATATCAGAGAAACCTGAACCTAAAAATGTACCATCTGGTTTCGCCATTTCGTATTCTAATGTGTCTTTTTCAACTTTACCATTTGGATAATTCATTTCAACTATTAGAAATAAATTACTGAATTTGTAATCGTTATTGCTTCTTAAATTAACAAATAAATTGTAATTATTTAATGTGTCTGGTGCTTGAAAAACAAACTCGACTACTTCATTCTTATTCCAAGGATTTGAAACAGACTTGTATTCATCAAAAACTTGATTAGAATCACAAGAGGTAAAAACCATTAAAAGACAACCAAGAATTAAGCTAATCTTATTTTGCATTATTATTTGAAGGTTTTCTTTTGTTTCTTCTTCTGTTCTTATTATTTCTACGTTTATTTCTACGTTTTGGACTATCGAAACGTGTTAAACTATCTTGACCAACTACATTTTCGAACTCTGCTTTATTGTTTTCTATAAGCTCTTCGGCATATTCTTCTAAGCTTTGAACCTTTTTGTTTTTGGCGTTTAATTCTATAATTTCGTTTGCCTGATCTTTAGTAAGCTTAAACCAATTCATCCATTGTCCTTCGTAGGCATACCACATTAATCCTTTAAAAATATCTGTTTTCTGACAAACAGCAATTCCTTTTTCGGTTTCAAGTTTGATATCGGATTTTGGAATGCTTTTAAGTGCTTCTAGATATGTGTCTAATTCATAATTTAAACAACATTTTAATTTTCCACATTGTCCTGCAAGTTTTTGAGGATTTAGCGATAATTGTTGATATCTAGCAGAAGATGTACTTACTGATCTAAAATCTGTTAACCAAGTAGAACAGCATAACTCTCTACCGCAAGAGCCAATTCCACCAAGTCTTGCTGCTTCCTGTCGAAATCCAACTTGACGCATTTCAATTCTTGTTTTGAACTCTTTTGCGTAAACTTTAATTAATTCTCTAAAGTCAACACGTTCTTCTGCTGTGTAGTAAAAAGTAGCTTTACTTCCATCACCTTGAAACTCAATATCTGAAATTTTCATGGCTAAGTTTAAATCTATTGCAAACTGTCGAGCCTTTACTTTCATCGGCTCTTCTTTATCACGAGCAGCTTGCCAGATATCAATATCTTTTTGTGATGCTTTTCTGTATATTTTTTTAACATCTTCTTCATTATTGATATCTACAGATTTCTTTTTCATCTGTATTTTTACCAATTCTCCTGTAAGTGTTACAACACCAACATCATGTCCATATTGTGCCTGTGTAGCAACAATATCTCCAATACTTAACGGTAATTCTTCGGTGTTTTTATAGTAGTGTTTTCTTCCGTTTTTAAAACGTACTTCAACACAATTAAAAGGCTTTTCGCCATTTGGAAGCGACATGTTAGAAAGCCAATCAAAAACGGTTAGTTTATTGCATCCATCTTCAGCACATGTGCCATTATTTTTGCAACCTTTAGGTAAACCGTCTTTTCCAGTTGAACAACTGTTACAGGACATATGTTTTATATATTGAATTCACTAACAAAAAATCTGTTGTGAATGGATGTTAATAATTAGTTTAAAAGGTAAAGATAATATTAATAACTGACTTTGAAAAAGTAACAAATTATTAAAGATTGTTCTTGTAAAACTTTAACTAAACGTGTTTAACACTAATAATTTTTACAGGACAAGCTTTTGCTGCTTTATCACAATCATTAAAAATGAAATCTTCTCGAGATTTTAAAGTAAAAAATCCTTTTTTATCTGTAGATCTTAAAAGTACGGATTTACCATCTTTTCTCGACATTTGAAATTGACCAGGTGCTAATTCTACACAATAATTACAGCCTATGCATTTAGCACGTTGCAGAGTAACTA
>JABDPN010000054.1 GCA_013042715.1 Flavobacteriaceae bacterium
TGTCAATCTTTTCCAGTTGAGTTGCGGCACCAAATTCTGGAGTCATTACATAAAGTGACACATCGCTATGTTCTATAATCTCAGTATCAGATTGTCCAATTCCAGAGGTTTCTAAAATAATTAAATCGAAATTCGCTGCTTTTAAAACTTGAACAGCTTCGTTTACATGTTTTGATAGTGCTAAATTAGATTGACGCGTAGCCAAACTGCGCATATAAACTCTAGGATTATTGATGGCATTCATTCTAATTCTGTCTCCAAGAAGTGCACCACCTGTTTTTCGTTTTGAAGGGTCTACAGAGATAATTCCAACTGTTTTCTTAGGAAAATCTAAAAGAAAACGTCTTACTAACTCATCAACTAAACTACTTTTTCCTGCACCTCCAGTTCCTGTAATACCTAAAACTGGAGTTTTAGAATTTTTGTTTTTCTTATGAATTGTATCTAATGCATCTTTTGCTATTTCAGGGAAATTTTCTGCTGCAGAAATAACTCTGGCAATAAACTTAGATTCTTTTTTTGATAAATAATCTACTTCTTTACTTAATCTATCTCCTATTGCAAAATCAGATTGTTCAACCAGGTCGTTAATCATTCCTTGTAATCCCATTTTGCGACCATCGTCTGGAGAATAAATTCTAGTAATGCCATAATCCGTAAGGTCTTTAATCTCTTCTGGAAGGATTACTCCTCCACCACCCCCAAAAATCTTAATATGTTCTGAACCATTTTCTTTTAGCAAATCGAACATATACTTAAAATACTCATTATGTCCACCTTGATAGGATGTCATAGCAATAGCATTTGCATCTTCTTGAATGGCAGTATTCACTACTTCTTCTACACTTCTATCGTGACCTAAATGTATCACTTCAACTCCAGTAGCCTGTATAATACGCCTCATGATATTTATTGAAGCATCATGTCCATCAAATAATGATGCAGCAGTTACTATACGAACTTTATTTTTTGGTCTATATGGTTTAATTTGCTCCATTCGTAATAAAAGTATGTTTTATTAAACGCAATTTAAGGAATATTCAAAAAAACTAGTAGTATTTTTTAAAATATCTAATTATCTAATAGTGCTTATTTTTTCATTCTTTTTACTCTACATTTATTCTTTTAAGTAAAATATAGTAATGACTAAAATAACGATACTAATACATTGCAAGGATCAATCTGGAATTATTGCAGCAGTAACTAATTTTATTGCTTTAAATAATGGGAATATAGTTTATATAGATCAGCATGTAGATAGAGAACAAGATATTTTTTTTATGCGACTAGAAAGTGAGTTCAATCAAAATTCATTTGATTTAGATGCATTTAAAAAGGTCTTTGAAAATCTTTTAGCTATAAAATTTAATATGAAATGGCGTATTTATTCTTCTGAAGAAAAAATTAATATGGCTCTTTTTGTGTCTAAATACGACCATTGTTTATTTGATATTCTTGGCCGTTATGTTTCGGGAGAACTTCATGTTAATATTCCTTTAATTATTAGTAATCATTTAGACTTAAAACCTATTGCAGACAGTTTTAAAATACCTTTTTATCATATTCCAGTTTCTAACGCGAATAAAGCTGAAGCTGAAGCTAAACAATTAAAAATTCTTAAAGAACATAACATTCATTTTGTTGTATTAGCTAGATATATGCAAATTATCTCAAAAAGAATAATTGAAAAATATCCAAATAAAATAATAAATATTCATCATTCATTTTTGCCAGCTTTTGTAGGTGCAAAACCTTATCATTCTGCGTTTAAAAGAGGTGTGAAAATTATTGGAGCGACAAGTCATTACATTACCGAGGAATTAGATGCAGGACCAATAATAGAGCAAGATGTTGCTCACATATCTCATGCGTATACAATTGAGAATCTTATTGCAAAAGGTAGGGATTTAGAAAAAATTGTGCTATCTACAGCTATAAAACTTCACATTGATAGGAAAGTAATGGTTTACAATAATAAAACTGTGATTTTTTCATAATTACTTCTTGGTATATATATTTAAAGAAACTATCCTAAATGATTTATTAAGAGTAATTCAAAGCATAAAAACTCTTGCAATTTTTTAATTTTTTCTTAAACTCAAGAAAAGAATTCTATTAATTTATGTGACGTTCAAATATATTGTGTGTCTTAAAGGTATTAACAGAAGTAAAATAACTTTCACATATCAATTTGTTTTACAACTATAAACTAATAAACAATTATTAACCTTAAACTATAATTTTATTATGAAACAAAGTTTATTACTATTATGCCTAATAATAGGTTTTAATTTTTCGGTAGCCCAAAATTTACCAACAAATCCAGAGCCAGGAAAATGCTATGTAAAGTGTATTACAAAGGATGAATTTAAGAACGTTGAAGAAACGATTCAAAGTTATCCAGCTTACACAAAACTTAGAGTTGTTCCAGCCGTATATGAAACAGTTGAAGAGCGTGTGTTAATTAAAGAGGAGACTAAAAAATATGTTTATGTTCCTGCTACATACGAAACTGTTGAAGTTCCTTATATCAAGAAGGAAGGTCGTACAGACTTAAGAGTTATTCCAGCTAATTTTGGTAGAGATTCACAAACTTTTGAAACCTATCCTATAACTTCTGGTTGGGAATACAAAGAAATTGAAGGATGTAACTCTGCAAACAAAGAAGATTGTGTGGTTGCGTGTTTTGTTGAGTATCCAGCACAATTT
>JABDPN010000241.1 GCA_013042715.1 Flavobacteriaceae bacterium
TGGCATGGTAGCTCAAGCTAATCCTGCTAATTTTCCTAAAACATTTTCTCCAGACGAGAACACAATTAATTTTAATCATACTTTATTTGGTAATAAGGGCAATGGTGGCTTTCCTAATCCATATGCAGAAATGGTTAAAGGATACAAAGACAGATACTCTAACACTACTTTAGCTCAATTTCAAATCCATCAAGATTTAAGTTCAATTACTGAAGGATTAAAATTACGAGGAATGGCTTCAGTTAGAACGTATACTGAAAATGAAAACCAAAGAAGCTTAACACCATTTTATTATGGTCTATCTGAAGTTGAAACAGATTTGGGAACAGAATATTCATTGTATCAAATTCAAGAGGGAACAGAATATTTAAATAATCCTACAGTATCAAATTATGGTAATAGTAATTTTTATTATGAATTAGTTACCGAATATAATAGAGAATTTAACAAAAAACATGAAGTTGGAGGACTGTTAGTTGCTAATTTCAGTGAATCATTAAATACAATTGGTGGAAATACAGCTTTTACTACTTTACCATCTAGAAATATGGGAATTTCAGGTCGAGCATCTTATAATTATAACAAACGGTATTTCGCTGAATTTAATTTTGGATATAACGGTTCAGAAAAATTTGACCAAGATAGTAGATTTGGATTTTTCCCTTCAGTAGGTCTTGGATGGATTGTTTCTAACGAGCAGTTTTTTGAAAAAAAATTCCCAGCTATTAATTTACTAAAACTTAAATATACGTATGGTTTAGTTGGTAATGATGGGATATCAAGCCCAAGTGACAGGTTCTTTTATTTGTCTGATGTTAACCTAAATAATGCAGGTACGGGACATTCATGGGGTATTGATTATAATAATTATTATAATGGATATTTTGTTAATAGATATTCAAATTCTGAAGTAACATGGGAAGTTGCTGAAAAAGCAAATTATGGATTAGAAATAGGTTTATTTAATAAAATAACAATTTTGGCTGATTATTTTAAAGAGCATAGAAGAGATATTTATATGGAACGCCAATATATACCTGAGACAATGGGTTTAACAACTTCTATTAGTAGTAATATTGGAGAAGTAGATTCAAGTGGAATAGATTTATCTATAGATTATAATCATGCATTTCCTTCAGGTTTATATATAACTGCACGTGGAAACTTTACTTACACAACAAACAAAATATTAGTAAATGGTGAACCAGAATATCAAAATGAAAATTTAAGTAGAATTGGACATCCAATTAATCTACAATGGGGATATTTAGCTGAACGTCTTTTTGTTGATCAAGAAGATATTAATAACTCACCTGAACAGTTTAATGGTTTTTCTTCTGATGGCTTAAGTAGTTATTTGCCTGGTGATATAAAATATACAGATGTTAATCAAGATGGTGTGGTAAATGAGTTAGACATGGTACCTATAGGTAAACCTTATGTACCAGAAATAGTTTATGGTTTCGGGTTCTCCGCTGGATATAAAAATTTCGATTTCTCTATGTTTATGCAAGGTGTAGCTAGAACATCTTTTTCTATTCAACCTGAATCAATATCACCATTTGTAAATGAAAGAAATGCACTAAGTATAATCGCGAATAATCATTGGTCTGAAAATAATCCTGATCCAAATGCATTTTGGCCTAGATTATCTACTTATTCAATAGAGAATAATGAAAAACCATCGACTTGGTGGATAAGAGATGGAGATTTTCTAAGATTAAAAAGTATTGAAATTGGGTATACAATACCTGAAAAATTTGGAAAAGTATTTTCTTCAGTTAATACAAGACTATATTTAAGTGGGTTAAACTTAGTGAATTTTTCAAAGTTTAAATTATGGGATCCTGAAATGGCTGGAAATGGATTAGGTTATCCTCCACAAAGGGTTTTAAATATTGGACTTCAAGCAAAATTTTAAAAAAAAGAAAATGAAAAATAAAACAATATATATTAAAGCTATCATATTCTGCTTGGCATTATTAACAGGGTGCGAAGATTATTTAGATATAGTTCCAGATAGAACACAAGAGTTAAGTTTATTATTTAACAGAAAGGAAACAGCTTATAATGCATTAGCTAATTGCTATAGTTATTTACCACAAAATGATGGTATTTGGTCAACATTTGTTCTTGCTTCTGATGAGTTAACAACTCCTTTAGCTAAAGAAACAGATGCTGTGAAAATCATGAAAGGTCAACAATCAGCTTCGAATCCTAAAATGAGCTATTGGTCTGGTTATGGAGCTGTAGGAAGAGGACAGGGTTCTTTGTGGGAAGCCATTAGAAGTTGTAATATTTTGATTGATAATATTGATTTAGTTGTCGATATGGATCAAGTTGAGAAAAATGAATGGAAAGCTGAAGCAGGATTTTTAAAAGCATATTTCCACTTCTTATTAGTAACACATTATGGTCCAATTCCTATTGTTGATACAAATTTACCAATTTCTGCATCAGATGATGAAGTAAGAGTATCAAGAAATACAGTTGATGAATGTTTTAATTATATAGTTAGTACTATTGATGATGCTGTTCAATATCTTCCAGAAAGAGCATCAGGAAGTAATGATTTAGGACGTGTAGATCAAGTAATTGCAAAGGCTATAAAATCTCGAGTACTGCTTTTTAGTGCTAGTCCACTTTTTAACGGAAATAATGAATTTTATTCTGGGTTTACAAATTTAGAAGGCGAAAACTTTTTTAACCAAGAATACCAATTAGAAAAATGGCAATTAGCAGCTGAAGCAGCTAATGATGCTATAAATGCTGCTATAGAACAGGGTGCTTCTATGTATTATTTTACCGGTGATGTTCCTACTTTTGATTCTAACAATTACTTAAATCCAATTATTAAAAATCAATATGATACACGCTATGCAATGACAGATCCTTGGAATTCTGAAGTACTATGGGGAAATTCTAGTCCTGTTCAAGAATGGTGGCAGATGCAAGCAGGATCTTTAATGAAGAATCCATCTGCTTCTTCTGGTGAAGCAGCATGGCAATGGATTGCACCAACAATGAGAATGGCAGAATTATATTATACCAAAAACGGTCTTCCTATAGATCAAGACTTAACATTTGAATATGATGATAGATTCTCAACCACGACTATAGGTTATCAACAAGGGTTAATAGCTCAACCTGGACAAAGAACAGCTAAATTAAATTTAAATAGGGAACCAAGATTTTATTCCTCTTTAGCTTTCGATAGAGGTAAGAGTAGAACTTGGGGTGAATTATGGAACCTAAAAATGAGAAAAGGTGAGAGTCATGGACGCAATGCTAACACGGGAGATTATTTAACAACAGGCTATGGACTAAAAAAAATTGTACACCCTGATTCTGAAGGTGATGCTTATTCAAAAATCATCAGTTATCCATGGCCATTAATTAGATTAAGTGAATTATATCTTAATTATGCTGAAGCACTTAACGAGTTAA
>JABDPN010000242.1 GCA_013042715.1 Flavobacteriaceae bacterium
TTATTTTGTCATTGTATTAAAATAAAATATATTTGCAGCCACAAAAATGGCCTCGTAGCATAACTGAATAGTGCACTTGATTACGGCTCAAGAGGTTGCAGGTTTGAATCCTGCCGAGGTCACAAAAAAACCTAAACAATTAAATGTTTAGGTTTTTATTTTTTTTATAGCTTTCCTCTCCTTGCTTTTTTCAAGTATTTCTGAATTGATTTATACTTATATTTTTTGGCAATATCTTCTGGTCGTTTTTTATTATTGTTCCTTGCTTTTGCGCTTACTCCTTTTTCAACTAATATTTTTACAAGATTCATATTACCTTTTCTTGCAGCAATGTGTAAAAGATTTTCATTTTGATTGTTTACAAAATTAACATTAGCATTATAGTCTAACATTAAAAGTGTAGCAGCATCTTTACCTCTATTAATTGAGTTTTCTAACAAAGAAAATTTACCGAAATTTGGTGATAGTCCTTCAGCTAAAAGGTAATCTAACATATCTAGATTGTTATGACCTAATGCATTACCTAGCAAATTTATTTCCAAATCACCACTTAAAGGTACTTTACTGTTTTCTCTAATTTTTGTTAAAGCATCAAGATTATTCGCTTCACTAGCAACTAAATCTAGTCGACCTCTATCTTGCGTATATTGATAATCGAAAATCCAAGGATAAATTAACCACGCGTCTAGTCGAGAAGGTAGATGGTTTCTAATTGCAAATTCTAAATTCTCATAAAGCGAGCTTAATAGTAAGTTGTGAGGAATTTCTAAAATTCTGTGTGCCTGAGAACCTGCAGTTCCAAAAGTGTATGTAAACTCTACAGTTTTAACGCAATCACAAGATTCATCATATTTATAATCACTTGTATAACGTCCATTATTATATTCAGCAGCTCCTCTAACATGGATGCCTTCTATGAAACCAAGATTATCAAAAACTGGACCTCCTGAGTTTCCAGGAAAACCATCAATACTATTTTTAAACCATTTTTTTGGTGTATTATCAACAACAAAAGAGTTATCTACAACTTTTAGAGGCAAACCTGTAGGACTACCAATAGTAGTTACATTTCCCCAAGATGATACTTTACCACTTGTTCTTATTCTGTATGGTTTTCTTTCAGATTGTCTATCTAATCTCAATACTGAATAATCTACTTTTCCTTCATTAGTATTTTTGTATTCTGCTCCTAATATTTCTTTAACCTCGTAAATATCTTTAGGATTTACCTCAACGTATCCAAAAAATGTACTGTGTCTTAACTCGTTTGTATAGTCAAAAATCCATACATAGTCTTTTGCTTCTTCTAAAGTTTTAATACAATGTCCTGCTGTAACTAAAACATCTGGAGCAATTAAAAACCCTGTGCAATATGCACATGTTGGTTGGTCAAGAAACTTAACATTAGGATCGAACTTATTTGTGCCAAACTGATAGGTTAATAGCTCTCTTAATGTTTCTCCATAAACTCTGTTGTCTTTTAGATTCTTTTTAGGAATCATCACTGCTGTTGCCCTAACAAAGTCTGCTATACCTTCTGCATCACTCACTTCTTTTCTATCGTCTTCTCCAAAGACACCTCTTGTAGATTCGGTTCCAATTTCATCAAATGGATATTGTAACGGTTCTGGATCTGGTTTTTCTTGCGCATTTAATATTACTGAAATACAAAATGCAAAAAATAATAGTAGCGTTCTCATTATTTTATTTTTATTAGACTAATTATTTCAAATATAGGAAATTAAATTCTTGATGTGTGTGTCCAAAAACTCTGCCAAAAATTAATTTAACATTTATTCGATATATATTAATTAACTAAATAAATATATCTTTTTTGTATATTGAACTACATAAAAACAAAACAAAAAACTATGAAAAAAAATGTAGGAAATACAGATAAAGGTTTAAGAGTTCTGCTTGCAATAGTTGTTGCAGCACTTTACTATTTTAATGTGATTGAAGGAACTTTAGCTTATATTTTAATGGTTTTCGCAATTATTCTATTAATTACGAGCTTAGTTAATTTTTGTCCACTTTATACATTATTTGGAATTAACACTTGTAAGATTAAAAAATGAAAACAACACTAGTTATACAAAATTTAAAATGTGGAGGATGTGCTAATACAGTTACCACAAGATTATCTAAACTTGAAAATATTTCTGAAGTAATTGTAAACAACGATGAAGACTCAGTTACATTCAATTATACTTCAGATGAAGATTTAGAAAAAGCTATTCATCTATTATCAGATTTAGGATATCCAGTAGATGGCGAAGCCAATACACTTTCTAAAAAAGCCAAATCCTTTGTAAGTTGTGCTATTGGAAGAATGAACAAATAAAAAAAATGCTCTGAAAAGTCAGAGCATTTTTTATATAATTTCTGCACTTAATCCGGCTTTAAGCAACATTGAACATCTGGGTTTTAAATCATCATAAGGACCAGTTTTTACTGTACATTTCCCTTTATAATGTACAATAATAGAACATTGTTCTGCTTGCTCAGGAGTATGGTCGCAAGCATAAATTAAAGTGTCTATTACATGATCAAAAGTATTGACATCGTCGTTATACAAAACAATTTCGTTTTCTTTAACAACCTCTTCATCAAGTAATACACTTTCTTGAATTTTTTCTTTTCCACTCATTTTCATACTACTAATTTAAAAATTTTAGTGAAACCCAATTATTTCTTTCGATTTTTTTAACTAGCCTTAAGCTGTATTTTCTACATGCTTCTTCAATTTTTATAATATCTTCTAAATAAAAACCACTTAAATATAAAGTCCCTTTATTTTTTAATGCATTTGAATAGATTTCTATATCATTAAGCAAAATGTTTCTATTGATATTAGCAATAATAATATCGTATTGATTATGTTTTAACAAGGATGCATCTCCTTCAAATACAGAAATATGCTTGCAGTTATTACGTTCTACATTTTCTAAACTGTTTAAATAACACCAATTATCAATATCAATAGCTTCAACTGGTTTAGCTCCTTTAAGTTCAGCTAAAATGGCTAAAACTCCAGTACCACAACCCATATCTAAAACTGATTTGTCTTGAAAATCATCTTGCAGAATATGCTGAATCATCATGTGAGTTGTTTCATGATGTCCAGTTCCAAAGCTCATTTTTGGTTCTATAATAATTTCAAATGGTGTTTGAAAGGGTTTATGAAAAGGTGCTCTTACAGCACAAGTATCATCAACTACAATAGGTTTGAAGTTCTTTTCCCATTCTTCATTCCAATTGGTTTGTTTTACTTCTTCAAAAGTGTAATCTATATAAAACTCTTCAGAATTTAGAATCTGAATATTGTCTAATATAGCTTCATACCATTCGTTTTTTTGTATGTATGCTGTAACACCATTTTCAGTTTCAATAAAACTCTCAAAACCAGCAAATCCTAATTCTGCAATTAGGATTTCTGTTACTGGTTGTATAGGTTTTACAATAAAGTAATACGCTATGTAAACTATATTATTCACTTTTTAGAAAGCTGTAACAATAGCTAAAAAGTCGTCAGCATTAAGAGCTGCACCACCAATTAAACCACCATCTACATCTTTTTTAGAAAAAATCTCTTTCGCATTTCCTGGTTTACAACTACCACCATAAAGAATTGATACACTTTCTGCTAGTTCCTCACCATATTTATTCGTTAACGTTTGTCTAATAAAGGCGTGCATGTCTTGTGCTTGTTCTGGAGTTGCAGTTTCTCCTGTACCTATTGCCCAAACAGGTTCATAAGCCAAAACAATATTTTTAAAAGCTTCTGCTTTTAAATGGAATAATGCATTTTTAATTTGAGATTCTACTACTTTTTCTTGGTTTCCAGATTTTCTATCTTCCAAAACTTCTCCAAAACAGAAAATAACATTCATTTTATTTACTAATGCAGAATTCACTTTTTTAGCTAACATTTCATCAGTTTCACTAAAATATTCTCTTCTTTCAGAATGACCAAGAATTACAGTTTTAACACCAATAGATTTTAGCATTTGAGCAGATACTTCTCCAGTATATGCACCACTTTCTTCAAAGTGCATATTTTGTGCTGCAACTTTAATCTTAGCATTTTTAGTTGCTTTTACAACACGCTCTAAGTTTACAAATGTTGGTGCAATAATAACTTTAGTTCCCTTTAGATTAGATTTTTTAACTTTTTTAGCAACCTGTATAGCCAATTTTTTGGAGGCTTTTAAGTCGTTGTTCATTTTCCAGTTTCCTGCTACTATTTGTTTTCTCATTATGAATTATATTTTAATACGTTTTTAAGTTTAAATTTTTTGATATTTAATTCTCTAACAAAAATACGAAGACTACCTGAGGATTTTAAGTATAAGTGCTTAAATTTCAACGAAAACCTTTTCTTAGATATTCTATTCTAATTTAACTTTTGGATCTAACCACGCATAAATAATATCAACAAAAATATTGATAGTAATAAACATCACTGCAATAACTAAAACAGAACCCATTATTACAGGTAAATCCAAAGTATTTAAAGCATTTACAATTTCTTTACCTAAACCATTCCAACCAAAAACATACTCGACAAATACTGCTCCAGCAAGCATGGAAGCAAACCAACCAGAAATTGCTGTAATTACAGGATTTAAAGCATTTTTTACAGCGTGATTTTTAATTACTTGATATTCTGACAAACCTTTTGCTCGCGCTGTTCTAATGTAGTCTTGATTAAAAACTTCTAATAAAGAATTACGCATTAACTGAATAACTACAGCTAAAGGACGAATACCTAATACTAAAGCAGGTAATATTAAGTTCTTCCATTTAATGGTTATGGTTTCACCAAAATCATCTACTTCGTAAAGACTTCCTGTCATTTCTAGATTAGTAAACTCATGAAGTAAAAACCCAAAAAACCAAGCAAATAAAATTGCACTAAAAAATGAAGGTACACTCATACCAAGTGTACTGAAAATTTGTATGGTTTTATCTAACCATGTATCTTTTTTTAAGGCTGAAATCACTCCAAGAATTAAACCAAGTAACATAGCAATAACTATTGCAGAAACAGCTAATACAAAAGTGTTTGGTAATGTTTCCTTTAAAACCTGACTTACCCCTTTACCTTGTTTAGTAAACGATTCCCTTAAATATGGGAATTTTAGTGCAGCAGTTGTATTACCAACAGAAAAAAGCGATGCTGCAGAATATTTATTTGTATCTAAATAGGTATAATGTGAAACATTTTTTGAGTGAAATGAAATTGGTGACAAATCATTAAGATAGTATAAGTACTGAGTACTAATTGGTTTATCGAAACCATACTTTTTTTTAACAATGGTTAGCTGTGCGCTGTCTTCGTTTTGTCCTAGCATCATTTGTGCTGGATCTCCCGGAAGGACATTAAATAAAAAGAAAATAACAGTTATTACTCCAAATAATGTGAGTAATGCATAGAAGATTTTATTTAAAAAGTATTTAATCAGTTTCTAAAGCTTTAT
Organism: Flavobacteriaceae bacterium; assembly: GCA_013042715.1. Classification (GTDB taxonomy): domain Bacteria; phylum Bacteroidota; class Bacteroidia; order Flavobacteriales; family Flavobacteriaceae; genus Site-B15. Next base: position 5,484 of record JABDPN010000242.1, read on the forward strand.
TTTTTAAAGTTATACTTATTATTCCGTCAAATTTTTCATTGGTATACTCCTTTATTTTCATAGAGTCTTTAATCACATTTACAGATTTTATTAAAACGTTATCAATACTTTCAAAATCTGATTTAGAAATAATACTATCATTTAATAAATACAATATTTTTCTTTCTTTTTTTAATGTGTATTTAGAATTTAAAATAACATTTCATTCAACTTTAGGTAGTTTCAAATTTTCTATATCATGCCAATGTACTTTTTGCATTACAGTACCTTTATCTAAAACTAAAACTCCTGGATTAGAACGCACAACTGCTTTAAGTGCTTTTTCATCACACAAATAAAATGGAATCGAAATTCCATAATCTTTTTCTAACTTATCCTTAGTGATGTGTCCTGATGCAGACAATCCAATAACTGTATAACCTTTATTTACAGCTTCATCCGAAACTTTTTTTATTGCTTTAGCAGCTTCATCTGAAACTTTTTCTAAACTATACGATACAATTATGACTACATTTTCTTTATTCAAGAATTCTTCTGTGAAGTTGCCTTCTTCATTTTCTATTGCAAAATCGTAGATTGCTGGTTCAAAACCTTCGTCTATTGTTTCGGTTTCTACATTTAAAAATTCGCCATCTACATCTGGATAATTTCCTCTGGTTGTAAAAACTTGTTCTTCACCATTTACTTTAAAAGTCCAATTATAATCTATTACAGGTTTTTGTGCATCTTCTGGGATAGTCATGCCTTCTGTAATATTTGCTCCAACACGATAAGGTCTAAAGTCTTTTACAGGAAGATGATTCAATACATAATTTGCAAACAAACCACAAAGTACTATACTTAAAATAGCTAGAAACCATTGCGCTTTGTTTGAAAACAATGGCTTAATGTGCTTTATTCCAAAATATAAAGGCAATAGAAATGCTAAGAAAATAAGGTCTTTAATGAAACTTCCCCAAGGTGAAAGTTTTATAGCATCTCCAAAACAGCCGCAATCTTTTACTTTATCAAAATAAGCCGAATAGAATGTAAGGAATGTGAAGAAAATAATCATAGCAATTAAACTCCACACTGTAAACTTTCGTTTAAATCCTAATAAAAGAAATACACCTAAAACAACTTCAAAAATCACTACAAAAATTGAAAATGCAAGAGCATAAGGTTCTAAAAAGGGAAGGTTTAAAACCTCTGAACTAAAATACTCCTCCAGTTTATATGAAAACCCTAAAGGATCGTTTAACTTAATTAATCCTGAAAGAATAAATGCTATACCAACTAAAACACGACAAATATTTACGATGTATTTCATGTCTATTGATTATTTAAATGAATTAATGCGAAAACAGCATAGTTTACCATGTCTTGATAGTTGGCGTCTATACCTTCACTTACTATAGTTTTTCCTGCATTATCTTCTATTTGTTTTACTCTTAATAATTTTTGTAAAATTAAATCGGTTAAAGAACTTACTCTCATATCTCGCCATGCTTCACCATAATCGTGATTTTTATCCTGCATTAATTGCTTGGTCATTGCAGTATGTTTATCGTAATTTTCAATGGCTTCTTCTACAGATAAATCTGGTTGCTCTACTACACCAATTTCTAGTTGTACAAGTGCCATGATACAATAATTTATTATTCCAATAAACTCGCTTACTTCACCTTCGTCTACCTTTCTAACTTCGTTTTGTTGCAAACCTCTAATACGTTGTGCTTTTATAAATATTTGATCTGTAAGAGATGGTAATCTTAGAATTCTCCATGCACTTCCATAATCTTTCATTTTCTTAATAAACAAGTTTCTACATGTAGAGATTACCTCATCGTATTGTTTTGAAGTATTTTGCATAAATTATATTGAATTTTGCGTAAATTTCGCTTAAAATTTTTAACTATTCAAAGTTTCGTGTTTAAACTTTTAAACTATAACTAAATATCTAATAATAACGTATTAATGACAATTAATTGTAAGGGCACTCTTATTGATTTATCCACTCCAAAAGTTATGGGAGTTATAAATGTTACTCCAGATTCTTTTTACGATGGTGGAAAATATCAAAATGAAAAATCAATTTTAGTTCAAGTCGAATGCATGCTAAACGAAGGTGCTACATTTATTGATGTTGGTGCTTATAGTTCGCGTCCTGGAGCAGATCATGTAAGTGAAGACGAAGAATTAAAAAGAGTTTTACCCATAGTAGATTTACTTTTAAAACATTTTCCTAACATTTATTTATCCATAGATACTTTTAGAAGTCAAGTTGCGCAAGCATGTATTGAATCTGGAGCTGCATTGGTTAACGATATTTCAGCTGGAAATCTAGACTCGAAAATGATTGAAACTATTGGAAAAATTGGTGTACCTTATATAATGATGCACATGAAAGGAACACCTCAAAACATGCAATCGCAAACCAATTATAAGAATTTAGTAAAAGAGATTACTTATTATTTTTCTGAGCGTATTGCTGAAGCTAGAAAGCATCAAGTAAAAGATATTATTATCGATCCTGGTTTTGGATTTTCCAAAACTCTAGAACAGAATTACCAGCTATTAAATAATCTAGATATTCTTAATCTAATGGAATTACCAATTCTGGTTGGCGTTTCCAGAAAATCTATGATTTATAAACTTTTAGAAAACTCACCTAAAGATGCTTTAAATGGCACTACAAGTATAAATACCATTGCACTTATAAAAGGTGCGAAAATTTTACGTGTCCATGATGTTAAAGAAGCACAAGAATGTATAACCTTAACCAATCAATTATTAAAATGAAAAGCCTATACCTTATTTTAATTGTATTAGTGCTTTTTTCTTGCTCAGAAAAAGTCATTCAATTACCAGAAACTACAAATAAAGACATTCTTAAAGTTGAAGATGTTTCATCTATATATATGTTCTATAATGAAGCGAAAGATAGCTTAGAATTTAACAGAAAAAACATGATTAGTACTACCAATTGGCTTGTTGCTGTTGATAAAAGATTAATCTTAAACCAAGTGCTTCCACATTTACAATATCTCTACGAGAAACGTCATGGCGAATCCATGCATGAAAACAAAGAAGCTAGAAATTACTTTTCGTGTTCTAATCCAGAAATTCAAAATCTTACCCTTTTAGATTTTACAGATGTTAAATATCAAACAACTCCAATTGCAGATTTTTTATTGGATTTATTTTCAAAACCAACTACTGAAACCAATCCACTTTATGTTAATGTAAAAACTGAAGATTCTGTAATAGTAGGAAGCCAAATGTTTGTAAAAACAACTTCAAAAGAAAACTTAGTTAGCATTGTAGATAGTCTATCTAAATCTAATACTGTTAAAGACGAATTATTTTTAACGTTTAAAGAAGATTTGACATTTCAAGATTATATAGCGATTAAAACTTTGACTCTAGAATTAAATCCAGAAAATGTTTATGTGGCAAATACTGAGTTTATCTATAATTAATTATATTTAATAAATCTAAAACCCAAAGGCTTGGATATTTTTGAAGACGTACTCAATTTCACCATAATCGATATTATAGATGTTGTACTTGTTGCAATTCTACTTTACTATGCATACAGACTCATTAAAGGAACTGTTGCAATTAATATTTTCTTTGGCATCGTAATAATCTATCTCCTTTTTTTATTAGTTGACGCATTACAAATGCAAATGCTCACTAAAATTCTTGGTGGTTTTATGAGTGTTGGAATTATTGCGTTAATAGTTGTTTTTCAACCTGAAATCAGGAAGTTTTTATTAATGGTTGGATCGACTAACATTGGTAAAAAAGGTGGTGTATTTAAAAAACTAAACTTCTTAAAAACACAAAGTGTAAATGAAACTGAAGCTGAAACTGTAGTTGCAGCCTGTACAAAAATGGGAAGTTCTAAAACTGGAGCATTAATTGTGTTAGAACGCAATAATAATCTAGATTTTTTAGTAAAGACTGGAGACGAAATGAACATTACTGTAACCCAACCTATTCTGGAGAGTATATTCTTTAAAAATAGTCCTTTACACGATGGAGCCATTATTATTGCAAATAATGTTGTAAAAGCAACACGTGTAATATTACCTGTAAATAACGAAAAAACGATTCCAGAACGTTTTGGATTACGTCATCGAGCTGCAATTGGAGTTACTGAAAAAACTGATGCTCTTGCAGTAGTTGTAAGTGAAGAAACTGGACAAGTCTCTTATATTAAAAATGGAGAATTTGAAATGTATAAAAACACTGAAGACCTCATTGAGCAAATTAAACAAGACTTAGCATAAATGCATTGTAAAAACTGTAATACTAAGCTAATAGAAGGCAATGATTTTTGTGGTTTTTGTGGTGCAAAAGTGATAAGAAATAGACTTACAATAAAAAATCTATTTATACACATTACAGAGCAATTTTTTAATTACGACAATAAGTTTTTAAATACTTTTATTGGAATAATTAAAAACCCAAAAGATGTTATCGATGGTTATATAAATGGAACTCGCAAAAAATATATTAACCCAATTAGTTTTTTTGCTATTTCATTAACTTTTTCAGGATTCTCTATATTTTTAATTAAGAAATTCTTTATTGACACTATTTTTAGTGAAAATGTGTTTGGGTTTGATAATCCTATGTCACAACAAATAATGGAGCAAACTCCAAAGTTTACTTTGGAATATAATTCATTAATACTTTCTTTTTTAATTCCACTACTCGCATTAATTTCGCTTATTGTCTTCTACAATAAGAAATACAATTATACAGAACATTTAGTTATTTATTTGTACTCCATATCACTAATAACTATTATCTCTGTAGTTTTTGGACTAATTGTTTTACTTATTGAGCCAAGTGCTTATATGTATTTTGGGTTAAGTTTAAACCTTTTAAATATCATTTTTCATTGTTATTTACTAAAACGGATTTTTAATTTATCAGGAAGTGAATTACTACTTAAATTTTTAATTTTCCTTTTTGTGGCAGGAATTTTTTATATAGGATTTTCGATTTTCGTATTCGTTATTTTATTATTAACAGGAGTAATTAACCCACAAGATTTTGCTCCTCCTTCATAAATTGTACTTCGTAAAGGTTTTTGTAATAGCCATCTTTCTTTTTAAGTAATGATGCATGAGTTCCTTGCTCGACAATTCTACCTTTATCCATTACAATAATGCTATCTGCTTTTTTAACCGTAGCTAATCTATGAGCAATAATTATTGAAGTTCTTCCTTTTGTAATCTTGTCTGTTGCGTTTTGTATTAACTGTTCCGAATGCGAATCGACTGAAGATGTAGCTTCATCTAATATTAATATTCCTGGATTAATAACATACGCTCTTAAAAATGAAATTAATTGACGTTGTCCCGAGGATAACATCACACCACGTTCTTTTACGTTATAATGATATCCATTTGGTAAACTTTCAATGAATTCATGAATTCCAATTTGTTTTGCTGCATCAATAACATCAGCTTCAGTGGTTTCAGAATGGTTTAATGTAATATTATTTAAAATGGTGTCAGCAAATAAAAATACATCCTGCAATACAACAGCTAGATGTTGTCTTAAAGACTGCAGCTCAAAATCTTTAATATTGGTATTATCTATTAAGATTTCACCTTGATTTATATCGTAAAATCTATTTAACAGATTTATTATTGTAGATTTTCCTGCTCCAGTAGAACCAACAATTGCAATAGTTTGTCCAGCTTCAACCTTAAATGATATGCCTTTTAAAACTTCTTCTTCTTTGACATAAGAAAAATGCACATCTTTAAATTCAATATTGCCTTTAAAGTGAGTTGCTTTAAGATTTCCTTTGTTTTCAATATTAGATTCAGTATCTAAAACTTTAAACACTCGATCTGCTGCAACCATTCCCATTTGTAAGGTGTTAAACTTGTTTGCAATCTGGTTTAATGGTCTAAACATCATAGGAATCATCATGATAAATGCTGTTAAATCTCCTAACGAAGCTGTTTGATCTAAAACAGTATTCAATCCTCCTATCCAAATAACAACACCTAGTGTAATAGAAGATAAAACTTCTGCAACTGGAAAGAAAATTGAGTTATACCAAACGGTTTTTAACCATCCCTTTTTATGTCTTTCATTTATTTTTTTGAAGTTTTCAAACTCTACTTCCTCACGTGCAAAGAGTTGTAAGATTTTCATTCCAGTTACACGCTCTTGCACAAATGAGTTTAAATTAGAAACTTCTGTTCTCACTTCTTCAAAAGCTTTTTTCATATACTTCTGAAATAACCTCGTTGCATATAATACCAATGGTAGCATAAGAAAAACGATAACACTTAATCGCCAATTCATATATATCATAACACCAGAAA
>JABDPN010000055.1 GCA_013042715.1 Flavobacteriaceae bacterium
AGCCCTTATTATGATGGCTATATCTTGGGCTTTAATCTCATTTGGATTAGAAAATTTTACAAATTGGTTTGATTCATCTAATCATGAACTTTTAAATAATTTTTCAACTTTCCCTTCTGAAGAAAAGCATCACTTGCTCGAAGAAACATTGCTTCATCACTTAGGTAAAACAGCTGAGATATTAGTATTTCTATTAGGAGCAATGACTATTGTTGAAATAATAGACTATTTTGATGGTTTTTCTACTATTAAAGGTTTTATAAGAACAAAGAATAAAACTAAAATATTATGGATATTTTCATTTTTAGCGTTTATACTTTCAGCTATTATAGATAACCTAACAGCTACTATTGTTTTAATTTCTATACTTCAAAAAATTGTTAGAGATAGAAATATTAGAATATGGTATGCAAGTTTAATTATTATAGCGGCAAATGCTGGAGGAGCATGGTCTCCAATTGGAGATGTTACAACTACTATGCTATGGATTGGTAAAAAAGTAACTACTGGACATTTAGTAGGTTACTTACTTTTACCATCTTTAGTATGTATGCTAATTCCTTCTTTTATAGCGTCATTTTTACCTGTTTTCAAAGGGAAACTTGAAGATACTCAAGAAGTAGAAAAACCAAAAAGTAAATATAGTTCTACAATGCTTTATTTAGGTTTAGCAGCAATAGTTTCTGTGCCAGTTTTTAAAACGGTAACACATTTACCACCTTATGTAGGTATGATGTTAGCACTTGGTGTTGTAGCTGTTTTTGCTGAATTGTATAGCAATACAAAATTTAGTATGTCAAATTTTGATTCTACTGAAAGTGATGAACATTCTCAACATGGTCCAGTCCATCATTCATTATCAAAAATAGAAATGCCTAGTATACTTTTCTTTTTAGGAATATTAATGGCTGTTGCAGCTTTAGAATCTTTAGGTATTTTATTTGGTTTTGCATCAACTTTAAAAGAAAGTATGCCAATGTTAGGAACGGAATTACATGGTGAAGGTGTTTCAGATTTGGTTATATTACTTTTAGGAATAGGATCTGCTGTGATAGACAATGTGCCTTTAGTTGCAGCTAGTTTAGGTATGTTTTCAGAACCAATTGATAATGAATTATGGCACTTTATAGCTTACTCAGCTGGAACTGGAGGAAGCATGTTAATTATAGGTTCTGCAGCAGGCGTGGTTGCAATGGGAATGGAAAAAATTGACTTTTTCTGGTACCTTAAAAAAATATCTTGGTTAGCGTTATTAGGATTTTTAGCTGGAGCTTTAGTATTCTTTTTTACTAGAACTCTATTTTAAATACTTTATTTTTATAAAAAGCGTTATAACTAAAATTAATATAATACAATAACATGTTATTTACAATGTTACAAGAAACTGCTATGCAAGGAGCAGATATTTTAACTGAAGGAGAATCAGTAGAAAAAACAATTTCAATAATAGAGTTAATAAAGAGCGGAGGACTAGCAGGACAAATAATTATATTAGTATTGTTTGTTTTATTAATTGTAGCGTCTTATATCTATTTTGAAAGACTATTTGCGATTAAAGCTGCATCGAAGGTAGATCCTAATTTTATGAATCAAATTAAAGATCATGTTTCTAAAGGGAAAATTGAATCTGCTAATTTGCTTTGTGCTCAAGTAAATTCTCCAGTATCAAGATTAATAAGTAAGGGTGTTTCACGAATAGGAAGACCACTTGAAGATATTAATTCGGCAATAGAAAATGCAGGTAAATTAGAAGTTTACGGACTTGAAAAAAATGTAAGTGTATTGGCTACTATTTCTGGAGCAGCTCCAATGATTGGATTTCTTGGAACAGTTATAGGAATGATATTAGCAATATTCGAACTAGCTAATGCTGGAGGTACAATACAAATGGATGTTTTGGCTAGTGGTTTATATACAGCTATGACAACAACTGTTGCAGGTCTTATAGTTGGAATTATTGGATACATCGCTTATAATCATTTGGTTGTAAGAACCAATAAAGTAATCCATCAAATGGAAGCCAATTCGGTTGAGTTTTTAGATCA
>JABDPN010000245.1 GCA_013042715.1 Flavobacteriaceae bacterium
CTCCATATCCCTTTAAATCGTTTTGTAGCTTGTTATCATACTTTCTAAACAAGGTTTCATATTGTAATTCTTTTGAATTCCATTTGAATTCAAAATTGATTTGGCTAGTAAACATATTATCAAAATAATTCACTTTTTTATCACCAAAATCAAAGAATTTTCCGCCACTTATTCCATAGTTATAAACCTCTCCAACTAAATAAAAATCGTTATCATCTAATACTTTGTCTGGATTATTCTTTTTGAATTCTGCGAAAGCATAATCGCATTCTGTTTTGAATTCTTCCCAAACAAATTCTTCAGTATGCTTAACAGTATCACATCTATAACCATCTATTCCAAAATCTGTAATATAATCTATTAACCATTTCATGATATAAAAACGTGGTGCACGTGGATGTCCAGTTCTTTTAAAGAACTCGTCTAACTCTGCAACTTCTTCTTCATAACGTCCTTCTGCTTTCCATTTCTTTACCAATTGAGATGGTAATTCTACATTCTCATTACTTTCGGTTTTAATATCTGGCAAGTTTTTAACCAATGTACACGTAATAGTGTTTTCGTAGTTGCTATATTGGCATTGTGGTTCTGTTCTTACCCAATCACTTGGCCAAACTGGATCTTGCTTTGTAACAGGTCCTGTATGGTTAATTACAGCATCAAGTAACACACGAATACCTTTTGCATGGGCTGCATCTACTAAAGCTTTTAAATCTTCTCTAGTTCCATAACTTGGGTCTACAGCAGTCCAATCTTTTGTCCAATATCCATGATAACCATAGGTTAATCCAGTACCTTCATCTGTTGCGCCATGAATTTGCTCCACAATTGGAGTCATCCAAATGGCATTAATCCCTAAATCTGTAAAGTAACCTTCTTCAACTTTTTGAGTTACACCTTTAATATCGCCACCTTTAAATCCACGTAAAACACCTGTTTCTTTTGATCTATCAATTATTGTATCGTTAGAAGTGTCACTATTATTAAAACGATCAGTTAATAGGAAATAGATGTTGGCAGCTTCCCAAACAAAAGGTTTTTCTACATTTTGAGAAACCTCTTTTACTGGTTCTGTTTTCTTTTTGCTTTCACAGTTTAAAAAAACTATTAAGCTTAAAACAATTAATAAAAATTTTGCTTTCATATTATTCGTTTAGTTTAAGGATAAAGGATTCTAAAGGCTTTACATCTACTCTTACTCGTGCTTGATTATTCTCAACTTTAAGGGTTGAAGAATACGTATTGTACAATTGGTCTTCAACTGTATATTCTCCATCTCTTAAGTTCCACTCTTGAATGATATCTTGAGGTAAACCAAGTTCAAAACCATAAGTGTTATCTGCATTAAAGTTCGAAACTATAATCAGTTTTTCATCGTCACTCCATCTTACAAAAGACAATACCTTATCGTTATACCATTCGGTATTTTCTCTATTGAATTGATGTGTATCTTGATAGTTTTCAGCTAAAGCAGAACTATTAATTGTGAAATTCAATAAACGTTTATAGAAATCTCTTATCGATTTTTCCTGTTCTGTGGATTGTCCTCCATCAAAATTTTGATTGTTATTCCAACGTACTAAACTCGGTACACTTCCATAATCGAAAATTGAGGTCCGTGTTGGATCTCCAAAACCTAAATCCTCTGCTCCTGGCTCTCCAAATTCCTGTGCAAAATACACTAAGGTTGGAGATGAACTAATTGTTGTAGACACAACCATAGCAGGTTTTCCTTTTTCAGCACTTCCTGCAAAATCTGGACTTGCTATACGTTGCTCGTCATGATTTTCTAAAAAGTGTAACATATGATGCTCAATATCTGCCAACTCTTTTTGTATAGGTGGAATATTGTCTGTACTTCCATGACCTTGCATGACATGTTTAATTGTATCGTATAACTGAACTTTGTCGTACAAGTAATCCATTTTTCCTTTTTTGATATAGTCTCTGTATAAATGAGGTTGATAAACTTCTGCAACCAAATAAGCTTGAGGATTCTTTGTTTTAATTGAAGAGTTTAAATAACTCCAAAACTCAACAGGAACCATTTCTGCCATATCAAATCGGAAACCATCTACACCAAAATCTAACCAATAATGTGTAATATCTCTAAACTTAGTCCAAGAATCTGGTAAGGTTTTGTCTTTCCAAAACTCGAAGTGTTTTTTATAATCCTCATTATCAAATCCTTGTGGCAGTGAATCGAAATCTCTCGTCCCGTCTGGTCTTACACCATAATTAATTTTTACAGTTTCGAACCAATCATAAAAACTAGGTTTTGAATCACGAGCTCCATTTCCTGTCCATTTTGCAGGATTTTCATCAAACTTTAAATCTGATAAAGGATGGCTTTCTCCACCAAGAGGTTTATAGCCATTTAGAAAATCTGGAACTTCAAAAGCTTCTCCTGGATTATAATAAAAGTTATTGTTTACTGCATAAGTAACCGTTTTATCGTCTGTTGCTCCAAAATCTTCTACACCTTCTGGATTAGTTAATCCTTCGTAATTACGAGCTACATGGTTAGGAACAATGTCTATAACTACTTTCATTCCTGCTTTGTGTGTTCTTTCTATTAAAGCCTTAAATTCTTCGAGTCTGTTTTCAACATTTACAGCTAAATCTGGATTAACGTTATAATAATCTTTAACTGCATATGGTGAACCTGCACGACCTTTTACAACATCTGGATCGTCGTTAGAAATACCAAAATGAGTATAATCTGTTATCACATCATGATGTGGAACTCCAGTGTACCACATATGAGTTACACCCAGGTCTTTTAACTCATTAAGTGCTTTATCTGTAAAATCGTTAAACTTTCCAACGCCATTTTCTTCAATAGTTCCCCAAGGTTTGTTTGTTGTATTTGTGTTTCCAAACAGTCTTGTAAATACTTGATAAACTACAGTTTTTTTATTCATTTGGTTTACTTGTTTAGTGTTAGTTTGCTCAACTTTTCTATCTTGATTACAGCTTACAATTCCAGCTATAAGCAATAGAACAACAAATATATTTGATTTGTTCATTGTACTATTTTTTAAGTTTTATTATTAATTCCACTTCTTCAGATGTATTCCATGTTACAGGAATTGTCAATGTTTTAGTTTCTTTGTTGTAATAAAATTCTTTAATTCTTTTTCGACTTAGCTTTAAGCGTTTTGTTTCTTCTTCAAGATTGTGAATAATAAGGTTGAATTGTTTAGTTTCTGATTGATAATTCTTTCCAATCACTGCTTCAAATTCAAATTCCAAACATCTTTTTTCTCGTTCAAATTCGAATTCTAAAATTTCGTATGCTTCCTTTTCAATAGCATTATTTGTTAATCCATCATCATTGTAAAATTCGCGCTCAGATTCATCTACAAATTTGTCATAATAATAATGTAAATCGAAATTATTGAACGTATAATCTTTTGTGGATTGAACGACCTTAGTCATTGGAATAAATGCACCAGCTCTTACATAAGTAGGTATTGAATTCTCTTTTGTTTTAACGATTTTGGTTTGTCCGCCTTTAAATGCTTCATTTGTATATAAATCTAACCAAACGTTATTATCTGGAAAATGAACGACTTTTTCTTTTACATCAGGTTTTAAAATTGGTGTAATTAAAAAGTCTTTTCCCCAAAGGTAACTTGATGCAATTGTGTAAAATTCTGGATTAGAATCCTCAAAAAACAGTGGTCGCATTAAAGGTGTTCCTTTTGTGCTGTTTATGTATGCTAAATTGTAATTATAAGGCATTAACTTATATCGCAATTCTATACTTTCTTTAGCTAATTGTTTTGTTTTATTTTCTCTAAAAACAGGTTCACTAGCAACATCTTCTTGTGCGTGTGGTCTATATATAGGCTGAAAGACTCCATATTGCAACCAACGTGTATACAACTCGTCATCTAGATTTGCTCCTGCAAAACCTCCTAAATCTGAGTGCATATAAGCTAAGCCTTGCATTCCCATTTGTAATGCAATTTCTGGTTGGCTTTGCAATCCTCCCCAAGTTCTATTGACGTCTCCAGACCAAGGCATTAAAGCATAACGT
>JABDPN010000256.1 GCA_013042715.1 Flavobacteriaceae bacterium
AATTTTACTGTAACTGAAAGTTCAAATAATTTTCAACTAATGAGAGCATCTGCAGATGTCCCTTGTACAGAAGTTGATTTAATTGCTGGCCAAAACATGGTAGCTGGAAGTGTTTCTGTAGATATAAATGATGAATATATCATAATTAAATATACTACTAATTCAGATTGGAATATCGATTTAACTCATTTAAGTTTAGGTAACTGTACTGATCAATGGGTTCCTACAACTGGATCTGGTAATCCTAAAGTAGGAAAATATGAGCATACAGAACCTCATTCTATTGGAATTAATGAAGTTGTATATCAAATAGGTCGCGAACATGTTGAAGAAGATGCAGAAACTTTAAAATATTGTTTCGCAGCACATGCTGAAGTTTCTAGTGTATCAGGTGGTGGAGGTGAAACTGGTTGGGCAGAAGGAACAGGATTTGAGGGTAATAGCTGGGCTATGTATGTTGAAGCATATGTATCAGATTGTGACATTGATGGAGATGAAACATCTTCAGGAAACAAATAATATTATATTTATTAAAAAGTAAAAAGGCTTAATTAAATATTAAGCCTTTTTTTATTCAAATCTAATGGCTTTTACAGGAGTTATTTTAGTAATCACTATTGATGGAACAATTAGCATTAAAAAACATAATAAAAATGTTCCAAGATTAAGTAAAGCTATATGGCTTAACTTAATATATACAGGAGCTTGAGTTACAAAATAAACACTTGGATCTAATGGGAATACCCCAAAATACTTTTGTATATAAAGCAAACCTAAACCAATTATATTTCCCCAAATTAAACCAATAATAACTAGATACGTTGCATTGTAAAGAAATACTTTTCTAATGCTCCAGTTTGAGCTTCCTAAAGCTTTAAGAACTCCTATCATTTGAGTTCGCTCTAATATTAAAACTAAAAGTGCCGTAATCATATTAATTCCTGCTACAAGAATCATGATTCCAATAATTCCAAAGATATTCTTGTCGAAGATTTCAATCCACTCAAAAATCGATGCATATTTTTGTCTAACTGTAATACTATTAAGTATGGAAGGTGTGTTTTTATATATTTCAATTCCTTTTTGCTCTATGTGATTATAATCTTCTATAAATACCTCAAAACTTCCAACTTGATTTTTATCCCATTTGTTAAGACGTTGCACTTGTTTAATATGGCCTATCATAAAGGTTTTATCTAATTCTAAAAAACCAGAATTAAAAATGCCAACAATATTGAATTTTCGAATGTTAGGAAGCGTATTAATATCTTCTTTTTTAAAAAGCATTTGAAAACTATCTCCTACCTTAAATCCTAATCTATCAGATAAATATTGAGATATTAATACATCATTACTATATCCATCTGAATACTTTGGTAGTGTTCCATCTATTAAAAATTCTTTAAAATAGCTCCAATTATAGTCACTCCCAACACCTTTTAATACAACACCTTCAAAATCCGTTTCTGTACGTATTACTCCAAATTTATTTACAATGGCTTGAACATGACTTACTCCTTCTACAGATTTAAATTCTGGATAGAATTCTTGATTTATATCTATTGGAAATTCGGACTCATTAGATACATTACTATCAAAATTAGAAATGGTTACATGACCATTAAAAGCAACAGCTTTTTCTCTGATTTTTTGTTGTAAACCTAAACCTGTTGCTATTGCAATAAGCATAACAATAATACCAATTGCGATTGCAATAATTCCAATTTTTATTATTGGAGCCGAAACACTACTTTTATACGACTTACTGCCAATAATACGTTTAGCTATAAAGAATTCGAAATTCAAACTATGATTCAGTTTTTAAAATTTATCAAAAATACAGTTTTATTATTTGTTTTAATATTGATTTCTTGCGGAAGTGGTCAAGAGCCTAAAGCAAGAAAACCATTATCTGTGAAAAGTATTACTCAAGATTCTTTAAATATTTTAAAAGAAGAGCAAAAAATAATAGTTGGAGCAAATCAAAGTGAAAAATATTTATCACTTTTAAAAGGAAAAAATGTAGGGGTTGTTGCCAATCAGACTTCTGTTATATTTAAGCAGGTTGTTTCGTCACAAATTTCTCAAAACGACAAACATATTCATTTAGTAGATTCTTTGTTAGCATTAAATATTTCAGTTAAAAAAGTATTTGCTCCAGAACATGGTTTTAGAGGTACTGCAGATGCAGGAGAATTGGTTAAAGATGGGATAGATAACAAAACAGGTCTACCAATAATTTCTCTTTATGGAAAGAATAAAAAACCTTTTCCAGAGCAGTTAGAGAATTTAGATATAGTTGTTTTTGACATCCAAGATGTTGGCGTTCGTTTTTACACATATATTTCTACGCTTCATTACATTATGGAAGCTTGTGCAGAGAACAATATTCCAGTATTGATTCTAGATAGACCAAATCCAAATAGTCATTTTATTGATGGTCCAATTTTAGAATTAGAACATAAAAGTTTTGTTGGTATGCATCCTGTTCCAGTTGTACATGGAATGACTATTGGCGAATATGCACAAATGATTAATGGTGAAGGTTGGCTAAATAATGGAATAACTTGTGACATTACAGTTATTCCTATTGATAATTATAATCATAATAAAAAGTATAGTTTACCAATTAAACCAAGCCCGAACTTACCTAACGATAAAGCAATAAATTTATATCCAAGTTTGTGCTTTTTTGAAGGTACATATGTGAGTGTTGGAAGAGGAACTGACAAGCAATTTCAGATTATTGGAACTCCTTACAAGAGTTTACATTCCTTTGCTTTTACTCCTCAACCCAACGAAGGTGCCAAACATCCAAAACATGATGGTAAATTATGTAAAGGAATAAACTTAGAAAATATTAAATATTTAAATGAAATAAATTTAGAATGGCTTATTCAATTTTATGAGATTAGTAAGCAAACTCCAGACAAACCATTTTTTAATACCTTTTTCACAAAACTTGCAGGAACAGAAAAACTTCAGAAACAAATAGAATTAGGATTTACAGCTAAAGAAATTAAAACTACTTGGAAAGATGATATAAATAAATTTAAACTTATAAGATCAAAATATTTGATATATAATTAAGCAATTCTTAGTACAATAAATAACTAAAAAACAAAGCTTTTAAGATATAATTAAAATTAATCTAAAGTAGAATATGTAGAAGAATTTGATAAGATATAGACTTCTTCCTCATTTGGTTTATGAATGTAAATAGCAAAAACAATTTTTAATGGAGATTGACCTACCACAAAAGTATACTTGCCAGCACTAAAATTAGTTAAAGGGATTTTATAAGATTTATCATCAATAAAATCATAAAGTTCTTTCTTATAACTTCTATTTATAGCATATACATAATTAATCTTCCTATCACTTTTAAGTAACAGTGTATCTCTAGAAGAATTTAAGGTATGTTTTACTCCTTGAGCCCTAACATTTACATTTTTAATTATTGTAGCAAAAGAAGACTGCGCATGTAAGCATTGGATAGAAAATCCTAAAGCAGCTATAATGAGGGAAGTTAGAAGCTTTTTCAATGAATTAAATCAATATAAGTTAATAGTCTATTTAAACTATTTTTTATTTTTCGAACAGCGAATATACAAAGAATTATCGTAAAAATAAATTAAAATATTAGTAATCAACTATTTACTCTTTACTTTGAATAATTGTTGGTTTTTGATATTTCTGAAATGGTTGTTTTAAGAGCTCTATCAAGTTCCCATTTTTACCCTCATCTGGAAACACATCTACACCAAAAACAATTTCTTCTCTTTCCATTTTCATATAAGTCCCAAAAAGCCTATCCCAAATAGAAAATATGTTCCCATAATTAGAATCTGTGTATGGTAAAACATAATGATGATGAATCTTATGCATATCTGGAGTAACCAAAACTAAACTTAAATAATAATCTATTTTTTTAGGTAGTCTAATATTCGCATGAGTAAACTGTGTTGCTACTAATGACATAGATTGATAAAGCATAACAATACCAATTGGTGCTCCTATTATAAAAACACCGACTAAGGTAAATGTATAACGAATTAAACTTTCTATTGGATGATGTCTATTAGCTGTAGTTGTGTCTACTTTATGATCTGTATGATGAACTAAATGTATCATCCATAATGGTTTTACTTTATGTTCTACATAATGTGCTAAATATGCTCCAATGAAATCCATTAATAACAACCCTAAAAACACATATAGCCAAAATGGAATATCAGGTAACCAATTAATGATTCCAAAATTTTTTGCGACAACCCAATCTGCAGTTTTTAATAATAAAAATGCTAGCAAAAAATTTATAATTACTGTAGTTATAGTGAAAAATATATTAGGCCAAGCATGACGCCATTTATTGTATTTAAAGTGAAATAATGGAACTACACTTTCCAGTAACCAAAAAAATGTTAACCCGCCAACTAAAATGATACTTCTATGTAAAGAAGGAATCGTTTCGAAATAATTAATTATTGTTTCCAATAGAATTTAATTTATTATTTAGTAAAAGTCTTGTTTTGTTTAAGTCTGGAATTCTTACTTTAGCTTTCCATTGTTGTGCTTCATCATCATCTAATAAAGTTAAAACAGTAAAATTAAGAAAAGCATAAAGTGGCTGATTAAGCTTTTGAAAATTAACATCTTTAAGTCTCTTTAATTGTCGTTTTGCTTTTCTAATATTATTTAAAACAATTTGTTGTTTTATTTTTTGTAAACCTATTCTATTCAAAATTACAGATTTGTTTTTTGGATTTTCAGACTCAAGAAATTGTTCTGCCTCTTTTAGATAAATACTAGATAAATCAATTATTTCAAGTCTTAATTCTTCTTTATTGTAAATTGCATAATCTATATATTTTACAGCTAACTGGTAAGATGTATTAAGATTTTGTTCCTTTTTGTAGTTCCTTAGTTCAATTGATAAATACGATGTATTTAAAGCATAGGTTTGTAGAAATTTTAAAAAATTTCGACTATATAATATGTTTATATTTAAAATATTACCATTCACATCCATTATTTTTACAAAATCATCATTAAATCTATCGATATATGTAATGCTTCTTTTATCCTTAATTTGATTAAATAAACTTAAATGTTGAGATTCTTTTAGGATAACAGGAACAAAATACTCCCAAATTTTAGAATTAAGGAAGTCATTTCTAAAAAAATCTTTGATATAATATGAATTACCTTGGTCGTCGTTAATAAATCCAGGATAAGGCTTTTCGTATGCATCTTCCCACATTACAAACAACATTTTGTTTTGGGTTAGTGCAAGTCGCTTTGCAACGTCAAAAGAATTCATCCACTCTTGTGCAAAACTCAGGTTTAAAACTGAAAGAAAAATTAATAAAAAAAAGAATTTCTTATTCATAGATGTAAATTATCTGCTCAACAATATATTGTCTAAATATAAACTATCAAAATGGTTTAACTATTTTATCCTTTTTTTCATTTCCTCTACTATATTAAAAGCAGCTGGACAAATTGCAACATTTTTTAATGTAAGATTAGAAATTTGTTGAAACTTTTTTCGGTCTGTATGTGGAAATTCACGACATGCTTTTGGCCTAACATCGTAAATCATACAATAATTTTCAGCATCTAGAAATGTACATGGAACAGATTGCAGGACATAATCATTATCTTCATCAATTCGTAAATACTGTTCAATAAACTGTTTTGGTTTTTGGTTAAAGAACTTAGCAATACGTTCTATATCTTTATCTTTAAACAAAGGTCCAGTTGTTTTACAGCAGTTGGCACAATGTAAACAGTCTGTTCGCTCAAATTCATCCTCATGTAGTTCCTGCATGAGGTAATCCAATTGTTTTGGAGGCTTTTTTTTAAGCTTTGTAAAGAATGTTTTGTTTTCCTTATGCTTATCTTTGGCTAGCTTTGGAAGATTATTTATAAAGTCTTGCATGCTGTAAAAATATATAAAAATGAAAGACCTTTTTGGACAAGCCATTTTAGATTACCAAAACGGAAATTATTCTGAAGACATCATTACATCAACTAGCATTTCTGAAGAAGATATTTTACCTCTTCCTTATTTATTTAGAAGCTATTCTGAAATGCCTAAACTAGAGCAAAAAGCACTAGATTTAGCTTATCGTAAAGTTTTGGATGTTGGTTGTGGTTCTGGAAGCCATAGCTTATATCTTCAAGAAAAAGGACTAGACATTAAATCCATAGATATTTCTGAAGGTGCAATAAAAGCATGCCATTTAAGAGGTTTAAAAAATACTGAAGTTTTAGATATTCTTGATGAAGCAGAAACCTTTGATACCATTTTAATGCTTATGAATGGAACTGGAGTTTTTCAAGAACTTAAACATGTAACCAAATATTTAACACACTTAAAAAGTCTATTAAAACCTAAAGGACAATTATTAGTTGACTCCAGCGATATTATTTACATGTACGAAGATGAAGATGGTGGATATTGGTTTGATTCCAATAAAGACTACTATGGTGAACTAGACTATTATGTAAGCTATAAAGGTGAAGATGAAGAACCTTTTAAGATGCTTTATATGGATTTTGAATTGCTGAAAAATGCTTGTACTGCAATAGGTTTAAAATGCGAACAAATCCTGGAAGGTGAACACTTCGATTATCTAGCAAGAATTACTGCTTAGAATAACCTTTTGCTTTTAACTTTGCTTGTGTGTCTATAAACAATTGCATACTCCACTC
>JABDPN010000259.1 GCA_013042715.1 Flavobacteriaceae bacterium
TCTACAGATGCATTACATGTTGTACAAGCCCAAAGTTCTTCTGGTGTGATGTAGTCGTTTAATAATTGCTTACCATCGTCTACAAAAGAACCTTTGTTTTTAGTTATGTTTTTTCCAACTTCTTCTAATCTATCTCTGGTATCCATCATGATTTTTCGAGGAGACAATTTCTTTCCTGTTAAATTAGCTGGACACGCAGATGTACATCTACCACATTCTGTACATGTATATGCATTAAGTAACTGTACCCAATTTAAATCCATAACATCACTAGCTCCAAACTTTTCTGGTTCCTCTGCATCATCTGCTGGAGCAGCAAAAGGATCTGCGTTTGGATCCATCATAAGCTGTACTTCTTTTGTTACAGCTTCTAGATTATCCATTTGTCCTTTTGGATTCAAGCTACCATAAAAGGTATTTGGAAATGCTAATAGAATATGTAAGTGCTTTGAATAGTATAAATAATTCAAGAATACTAAAATACCTAAAATATGAAACCACCAAGCACTACGTTCTATTATATGAAATGTTGATTGTGAAAATCCTTCAAACCAAGGATAAATAAATTGACTAATAATATTTCCTGAATTAATTTCTTGAAATGGTAAATCTGTTGCATTCATGATAAGGAATAATGACATTAATACCATTTCAAAATATAGAATGTTTAATGCATCATTTTTTGGCCATTTAGTCATTTCTTTACTCCAAAATCTTGGAATTCTAAGAACCATCCTTCTTACCCAAAACACAATTACAGACACTAATAAGAGAACTGCTAAAATTTCAAAAGAACCAATTAGAAATCCATAGAGAGGACCTATTCCAGAAAAAACTCTATGTGTTCCAAAAAGACCATCGATAATAATTTCCAGAACTTCAATATTAATAATTATAAATCCTACATAAACAATAAGGTGAAGTATTGCAGCAATAGGTTTTCTTCCCATTTTGCTTTGTCCTAAAGCAATAAGAGCCATATTTTTCCAACGCTCTTTCTTATTATCACTTACGTCAATATCTCTACCAAGATTAATATTTCTAGTTAGTAATTTTATATTTTTTACAAAAAAACCAACACCTAAAATAAGTGCAATGGCAAATAGAATATTAGGAATAAAATTCATTAGGTTTAATTCTTGTTTTCTTTTATTTCGTTTCCTTCAGCATCATAAATTTTCCCTTTTTTCCCAAAAATCGAAAAATGAACGTAACGCTTAGGATTTAGTTTAAAGTCTTGAAGTAATTGTTCAAGTTGCTTTGAAGCGCCTTCTAAATTGTTATAGAGCTTATCGTCCTTAACCAATTTACCTATAGAACCTTCTCCAGATTCTATATTTACTAGAAGTGTATTTACACCATCTAAAGTTGATTGTAATTCATTTATGGTTCCAGATAAATCTGATTGTGATATAGAATCTGTAATTGTAGCAAGGTTATTTGATAAGTCCTTAAAATTGGTTAGTGTACTATCCAGATTATTTTGATTGTTTTTAATTAATGAGTTTAATGCATTAGAAGTTGATTTAAAAGAAGTTAAAGTTCCATTAAGTTCGGCTATTGCTGTTTGAAGGTTTGCTTTTGTTTTAGAATCAAAAACCGAATTTAAATTAGTTAGTAAACTATCTGCACTAACCATCATGGTTTCTATTTTTTCTTGTAAAGGTGTTAAGCGTCTGTTTACCAATTCGCTCAAACCTTCTTTTACAGATCCTTCAAGTATATCTCCAGATTCAACATTAGGAGCACCATCAAAAGCAGGAATTATTGCTATGGCTTTTCCGCCTATTAATCCTGTTTCATATAATTCTGCCTTACTATTTTTAGAAAATTCGTAATCGTTTTCTATTAATAACAATACTTTAAGTTTTGCAGAACCATCTTCAGTAAACTCAATTTCTTGAACTTTTCCTATTGTATGCCCATTAATGGTTACAGGAGATGAAGTCGCTAATCCTTCTACATTATTATAAATTGCATAAACTTTTCTGGAGCTATCTAAAAGGTTTTGACCTTTTAAGTAATTGAAGGTATACACCATTAGTATAAGTCCTGCTAATACCAGAATTGCTGTTTTAATTTCTCTAGATATCTTCAATGTAAGTTTGTTTGGTTAATCACAAAAATAGCAATTAATTCAAAACTTTAACTATCTAATTTGAAGTAGTTTTTAAGGCTTCATCAACAGATATTCTTTCTCCATTTTTTAAAGCAACAATAAAACATGTATGATAACCTTTGAATTTTGCCTCTTGCTTTAAGGTTTTGATTTTATTAAAATCTGAAGTATTTCCATAATAATATTTATAAAGACCATTAACATGTTCCCTTGAAATATCTTTTAAACCTTTAAAATTAAATGATTTAGTTTCAAGTCTTCTTTTACTAGCCGCAATTTGAACTTTAAAATTTATCTCTGGATAAACATTTTTATCAGCATTTTTGACAGATTCTGAAACACCATTTAAGCCACTCTTGTACTTGACAATAGCCTTATAAATAGCATCTGACATTTCGGATTTCCCCTTTTTAGAATTAAGGTATTTACCTTCATTTTTATTAGTAATAAAACCTGTTTCTATCAAAACACTTGGCATATATGTATTGTGTAAAACCCAAAAGCCAGCTTGTTTTAGTCCTCTATCTTTTCGTTTTAAGTTATATATAAAATTATCTTGTATGTAGCGTGCTAGCTGTGTACTTTGGTCTAAGTAGTCTTCTTGCAATAAAGTAAGTCCAATTAAAGACTCTGGAGAGTTAGGATCGAATCCTTCGTAATGTATTTCATAATCTTCCTCTAGAAATATAACTTCGTTTTCCTTCTTAGCAACATTAAAATTCGCTTCATTTGCATGTAATCCTAACACATATGTTTCAGCTCCATATGCACTTGTATTATGAGCATTACAGTGAATAGATACAAATAAATCCGCATCTGCTTTATTTGCAATAGATGCACGGCCTCTTAACGTAACAAAAACATCATTTTTTCTTGTATAAATCACCTTAATATCTTGATGTTTTTCAAGTTCTTTTCCAACTTTTAAAACAATATCTAAAGCAATATCTTTTTCGTTTAGACCATATTTACTATGTTTTCCTGGGTCTTTTCCGCCATGACCCGCATCTAGGACTATGACAAATTTTGAAGATTGAGCATAACTACTTTCAAAACATGTTAATATAACTATAAATAATAATAAAGAGTATTTTATAAACGTTTGCATAGTGTATTTAACGACCTTAAAACTCGGTTTATTTTGTTTTTAAATAATACTTTTAGAACATAAATATATCATAAAAAATATATGTACATTTGGCTATTCAAAAACCGAGCCATACTTTTACAAAAATACATCGAAAAGCATTGCGAACAAACATCCAACAAATACTTTTCTTTTTAAGTTTTACAGTGTTTATAAACACTTTGGGCTTTGCTCAGGATATACCTGAAGAAAAACCTAACATTAAACCTAAAATAGAAAAAGATACAACTAATGTATCTGTTGATTCGCTTTTAAATAAAACCGCAAACTTTAAAGAGCAAGACTCAATTTCTAATGATTCTGTAGCAAATAAAAAAGGTTTTCTTGAAGGTATAGTGACTTATAAAGCACAAGACTACGTTTCTATAAATCAAAAAGAGAAAAAAATATATCTATATAACAAGGCTGAAGTACTCTATCAAGATATGTCAATAACTTCTGGAATTATTATTATTGACTATGCTAAAAAAGAAGTTTACGCTGGACGAATTAAAGATAGTTTAGGAGAATACACACAACTTCCTGTGTTTAAACAAGGTGATAATACAATTGAACCAGACTCAATTAGGTTTAACATTGACACCAAAAAAGCGCTTGTATGGAATTCAAAAACAGAACAAAGTGGAGGTACAATTATCTCAGAACTTTCAAAAAAAGAAAACGACTCTGTTTATTTTATTTCTAAAGGAAAATTTACTACTTCCGATAATTTAGATGATCCTGAATACTATTTTTTAATTAGAAATGGAAAAATCGTTCCAAATAAAAAAGTAGTGACAGGTTTAACCAATATGTTTATTTATGATGTACCAACTCCTATAGGATTACCATTTGCTTTTTTTCCATTAACAAAAAAACGTACTTCTGGTGTAATAATACCTTCTTTTGGTGAAGATACAGCTCAAGATAGAGGTTATTTTTTACAAAATGGTGGTTATTATTTTGCCATAAGTGATTATGTAGATTTAGCAGTTTTAGGTGATTATTATGCTAATGGTAGCTATGGGTTAAGACTACAAAGTGCTTATGCTAAACGTTATAAATTTAGAGGTAATTTAAGTTTTAGATATGAAAACTTAATACGAAGCGAACGTGGATTTCCTGAATATTCAAAAAGTACGATATACAACATTAGATGGAGTCATTCACAAGATTCAAAATCAAACCCAAGTTCACGTTTTTCGGCTTCTGTAAACTTAGGAAGTAGTACTTATTATCAGCGTTCTATTAATCAATTAAATGCTCCAAACTTTTTAAATAACACATTATCATCATCAATTTCATATTCCAAAACGTTTCAAGGTGAGCCACAAGTTGACCTTAGTTTAACCGCTACACATTCTCAAAACTCCAATACAGAAACCATAAACATGACCCTACCAACGTTTCAAGGTAATGTGAGTAGAATTTATCCTTTTGCGCCAAAAACAGGTACTAAAAAAGGGATTTTTCAGAATATAAATTTCCAATATACTGTTAGAGGTGAAAATAGAATAACAACAACAGATTCTTTATTCTTTAAAAAAGAAATGTTTGAAGAAGCTAAAACAGGTCTTCAGCATAGTATACCTTTGACCACAAACTTTAAATTGCTAAATTATTTAAGTGTAAGTGCTTCTACAAACTATCAAGAATCTTGGACGTTTAAAACTATAGAAAAAGATTGGGACGAAATAAACCAAGAAGAAATAATAACAGAGAAAAAAGGTTTTGATGCCTTAAGAACTTATAATTTTAGTACAAGTATAGGAACAACTATCTATGGAATGTTTGACTTTGGTGAGGATAAAAAAATTCAAGCCATTAGGCATGTTATGAGACCGTCAATAAGTTATTCCATTTCACCTGCATTCGACCAATATTTCGACACCTACGAGGTTATTGATGCAGATGGTTTAACAACAAGTGAAGTTGAATATTCACGTTTTGAGCAATCGCTTTATGGTAGTCCTAATAAAAACTATGCAAGTTCTATTGGACTTACGCTTAGTAATAATCTCGAAGCAAAAGTAAGAGATAGAGATAGTACAAATGTAGAACCAAAGAAAATTACGCTTTTAAACAATCTTAATTTTTCAACCAATTACAATCTTGCTGCAGATTCATTAAAACTAAGTCCTATTAGAATGTCTGGAGGAACCGCATTATTTAATAATGAGATGAATATTAATTTTGGTGCTACTTTCGATCCTTATGCATTAGATAATAATAATAACAGAATTAACAAACTTAACTTTCAAAATGGTGGAGGTTTAGCAAGATTAACAAGTGCTAATATTGCAATTGGATATAAATTATCAAGTGAAGATTTTGAAGATGATCCAGAAAATACTGAAAACGAACGAGCCAAAGAAGAATCATTTATGAGTGGTGGTCGTGATGATGATTTATTTGGTAAACCCCAAGACTTTGCAGACCAGAGATTAAGTGATGATAATAGACGTAAAGATGAAGAACCATCTGAGCATTATAACTTTAAAATACCTTGGAGTTTACGTCTTGCATATGCTTTAAATTATAATAATTCTCGAAGACAAAACGAAATATCGTCTCACTCACTTATGTTCTCTGGAGATATTGATTTATCTCCACGTTGGACAATTGGAGCGTCTTCAGGTTATGATTTTAAAAATCATGGTTTTACTTATACACAATTAAGATTAGAACGTGATTTATTAAGCTGGCGTATGAATTTTTCTTGGATACCCTTTAG
>JABDPN010000262.1 GCA_013042715.1 Flavobacteriaceae bacterium
GTAAAGATTCTATAAATTTATTGTTATGAAAAAAATATTTTATACAATTCTGTTTTTAATTATTGCTAATTTAACGGTTGCACAAGATCAAGTAAAAAGAACTAATACTACTGAAAATTTAATTGGACAATGGACCATAGATTTACGTCCTACTTCTAAAGCTGAAGCTTATTATCAAACATTTGTTGTAGAATCTATTGATGATAATAGGTTTACAGGTACTTTTTATGGTAGTCCAGTTAAAAATGCCTTAATAAATAAATATTGGGACAAATTATACTTTGCCTTTTCAACTTCTGACCAAAGCAACGAATATTTCCATTCTGGGTATATTTTTGATGGTAAAGTTTATGGAATTTCTTATTGTCCAAATCGTGAATTTACTGCACCTTGGACAGGAATTAAAAAGTAATTCAATTAAAAGGTGTTTAATTATCAATAAAATACATTCAATCACTTTTCTAAGTGGTTAAAAATCACTATATTAATAAATTGTACTTCTCCAATGATATTTATTACAACTAAATTCTTTTAGGTTGTAATTATTTAATGTTTTAAGATCATTAAAATTCTACATATCATGAAAAGAATTATTACTCTATGTCTAAGTTTTATTATTTTATTTTTAATCTCATTCTCAGTAGAAGCACAGTATACAAAATGGGAAAAGGATGTTACTTATAACAATATCGAATTTGATAAAATCCGATTTATTGTTAAAGAAAAAGACACAACCTACATTGAAGGTTACTTATCTAAAAAAACAATTATAGATGGTTATCCATGTCACAAGTATATTGTTTTTATGAAAGATTGGAAACTTCATCAGTTTAGATTAGCTGTAGATTTTAAAATACTTGGTGATAAATTTCCAGCAGAAACAGAAGTTAGATTCAATAAAGACATAACTCACTGTTTCTTTGGTAGAGACACCCAAATTCAAGGTTATTGCTGTAGTGGAAATTTTGAAAAATGGTATAGTATGGGAATTTCTACAACTTTTTATTCTAGTGGTGAACTAAGAAGTTTCTTCCCTTGCAAAGTTGTTGAAATAAACAATATATTTTGTAAAAGCAGTCCATTTGGAGGAGTTACACTCTTTAAAAATGGAAACTTGAAAGCTTGCAAACTAGCCAAAAAACAAGTTATTAATGGTAAGGTTTATAGAAAAAATACTGCATTAATATTTAATGAAGCTGGTGAAGTAGTTGTTTCTGAGCATCCATCTATAATTCAGTAATTAATTTAACATTGGAGCTATGAAGCACATCAGAAAATATTTAAAATTTTATGCGTTTTTTGTTTGCATTATATTCTTGCTACAAAGCTGCAAAGTATACAGAACTATTCCTGTCTCTGCAGAAGAGGCAGTAAATACAACAAAATTTGTAAAGATTAAAGATGACACTAAAACTTATAAGTTTAAATACATAAAGAAAGAAGGAGAAAAATTCTATGGATATAATCTTATTGGTTCTAATACTGTAAAAGTCTTATCTGACCAAATTGTAGAAAAAAACCTAGAAAGTGGATTGGTAAAAATTGAGCTTAAAGATAAGCAACTAAAAGAAATCTATCCAATAAACAAAGGACTTTCAACTTTTATCACCATTGCAATAATTCCGGCTATAATAGCAGCTTATATTATTGCATTTGACCCAGATATTATAAGTCCTGGTGTTGGGTTTTAAATTTTAAAAATTGTTTTTGATTTAATTAGAAGACTAAAAAACTATGAGAACTATAATATTTATTTTAACTATTATCCTGAGTACTTCCTTGTATACTCAAACAGAAAATCCAGTAAAAAGTATTTTTTTAAGAGTGTACGATATAAACGGGAAAAAAATTGCTAAAGGTAGAGTCCTTTCTATTAATGATTCCATTATTCATTTAAATAGAGGTAAGAAATCGTTTAAAATTTCAATGAGTAATATTGGTAAAATAAAAACAAAGCGTTCAGCAGGTCATAATATACTTGTTCCTGCTGCTGTTGGAGCAACTACTTTAGGAGCTATTATGGCAAAGCCTATTGATGGTGATAATAACTGGTTTGGTGGTGATGGATACTCGGCAAGTGAAGGCGCTTTAGGAGGTGTCATTATGGGCGGAACTACTGGAGCAATATTGGGAGCAATCACAATACCATTTAAATTTTCTAAAACTTACTTAATAAATGGTGATTATGAAAAATGGCAAGCTTTTAAAGCTTATATAACCAAATGACCTGTTAAATTATATTTAATTAATAAAAAATTACATTATTAATAACCATTTTTAATGGTTTAAAATTCTTGTTCTAGGCTTATTTAAAAAGTATTTTATAGGATTGCTTACTAAAATGACAATAAACTACTGCAATACTTATTGTAGTTAGTAACAATTGATGGTTTTTATTCTTTAAAAACCTTATTTAAGGATTCTTTACAAACTTTAATTAATTCTAACATCATGAAAAAAAATTACATTAATTTTTTATTAATCCCTATACTGTTGTTGTGTTCAGGTTCAATCCATGGCCAGAATGTAATAACAGATGGTGATTTTAGTACTACAACAGAAATTGTAAATATCTTATCTTCAGATCCTCAACCCATGAATACTTGGTCTTATTATGTTGCCGAATGGGAAGATGTAAGTGCGTCAGCAACTGTTGATAATGGTGTTTGCAAATTTGAAATCTTTAACTTAGGATTCAATCAAAACTTTTGGAAAATCCAATTGATTCAACAAGGTTTTGAGTTAACTCAAGGACATGCATATGAGATTAGCTTCGATGTCAAAGCAGATGCTTATCGCTGGTTTCGTGTGTTTCTTGGAGAAGTAGGTGGTAATTGGACAAGTTTTATTGGTCATGACCAGTGGCATGAGGCCCAAGAAGGCTGGCAAACAATAACCATACCTTTTGAAGCCTGGGCTGTTTTTCCACTACACAAATTAAGTTTTGAACTTGGTGATGATGCAACAACTACCTATTTCGATAATATTAGCATAACAGATCTTGGTCTTGCCCAACATTCAATTGGCATTATAGGTGATGCCGTAAATGGTTGGAATGATGAAGATGAGATAGATATGGTAACTACAGATTGGATAAATTACTCATTAACCAATCAATTTCTAAATCCAGGGCCTTTTAGATTTAGACAAGATGGCAACTGGGATGTAAACTGGGGAGGTGAAACATTCCCAAATGGGCATGTTATTTTTCATGGACCTGATCTTTTTATTCCCTATCCAGCTTATTTCGATATCAATTTTAACAGACTAACAGGCGAATATAGTTTTGAGTGTGTTGCAGATTGTCCATTACAAATTAGTATGGTAGGAACAGCATTACATGGCTGGGATGAAGACTTTGACATGCAAACCGAAGATGGAATAACATACTTTTTAAGTGATCTATATTTTTCTACAGGTGAAGCAAAATTCAGGCAAGATCGAGATTGGGCTGTTAATTGGGGAAGTGATACATTTCCAACTGGAATAGCAGTATTAAATGGTCCACATATTCCTGTGACAGAAGGATTCTATAATGTAACATTCAATTGGCAAACAGGTGTCTACAACTTTGATATGCCAACAATTGGTATCCTTGGTTCCGC
The DNA here is from genome assembly GCA_013042715.1 of Flavobacteriaceae bacterium. Lineage (GTDB taxonomy): Bacteria > Bacteroidota > Bacteroidia > Flavobacteriales > Flavobacteriaceae > Site-B15. The sequence continues at coordinate 3,606 of JABDPN010000262.1, forward strand.
ACTTAACGGATGGTGGGAAGATATAGATTTACAATCTGATGATGGAATAATATATACAATTAACGAACTATATTTAAATGAAGGTGAAGTTAAGTTTAGACTTAATGACAGATGGATTGTTAATTGGGGAAGTGAATCTTTCCCAATGGGTTTAGGATTTCAAAATGGTCCAAATATTCCTGTTCCAGAAGGAACATATAATATTACTTTTAATAAATTTTCAGGTGAGTACAGTTTTGTTGCTACAACGTGTCCTAATCCTGAAATAATTTGTGCAGAAGATATCTATGAAGATAGTAGTTTTGGAATGTGTGGTAGTTATGTTTACTATCCAGAAATAATGCCAGTTCCTAATTGTGGAGGTGATGGTATTACAATCATGCAAACAAGTGGTTTACCAAGTGGCAATCTTTTCCCGGTTGGTATAACAACAAATACTTTCGAAATAACTAACGAAACAGGTGATGTAGCAACTTGCAGTTTTAACGTTTATGTAACTGATACAGAATCTCCAGTTATTATGAATTTAAATGAGGACTATGAACCCCTTTGGCCACCAAATCATCAAATGGTTGAAATCTATCTTGATTATACTGTAATAGACAATTGTTCTACTACAACAGAGATAATGGTTAGTAGTAATGAACCAGAAAATGGGTTAGGAGATGGTGATATGTATCCAGATTGGGAGATTGTAGATGAACACAATGTATTATTAAGAGCTGAACGCTCTGGAAATGGAAATGGTAGAGAATATTATATAACCATTAAGGTTTATGATGACTCTTTGAATTATACCGAACAACAGGTTATAGTTACTGTTCCACATGATAGAAGTAGTAATAATTTACAAACCAGTCGAGTATTATTATACCCTAATGCTGCAAATAAAGCAATTAATATCAAAGGTTTGGAATTAGCTGAAAGTATATCTTATCAAATTTTTGATATGTTCGGAATAGTAAAAGACAATGGTTTATTAATAAATGATAAAATTGATATTCATGGATTACCAGAAGGCATGTATTTGATTAAATTGGAGACTGAAAATGGTAGCTATTTCAAAAAGTTTTTGAAAAATTGAATAATTCTGATTGGTTCTTAAGAGAATAATAACCATTGTAAAAAAGCCTCTAGATCTTAATCTAGAGGCTTTTATTTCTAAATTTATATAATTAAAATTAAGTAATAAACCTCTTATTTTAAATTAGATTACATAGCATTTTATCACTAAAACAAACATCTTTTCATAAACTTGTGTTAATTTTTGTTTAATTTTTTTTAATATTAGTTAAACAATATATATTTGTATTATAGCTAATTCGATAATAATTAGAATTACATAACTTTTGAAACGCTACTTGGATTAATATTTAATGTAATTACAGATACAGAATTTACGGAATTTGATAACTCAGCTAATTTAATCCTTACAAACATATAGCATCATTCGTTTTAATTTATGTTATTGATCAAGTAAAATTACCTATTGAATATTTTGGTTAGTTTTTTATATATACTTCTCGAAACGGTTTAGATTTATCTAAGCCGTTTCTTTTTTTTACATATTAGATTTATTTAGACATAATAAAAAAATATACACTTTATCGATTATATATGCGTTTCATGGAGGATATTTAAAATTTTCTTATATATTTGTCACAAATTAATAAAAAGCAAATTTTTAATTAACCCAAATCTGATGAAAAAAATTACGCTTAACCTATTATCAATTTTGTTTACAATAGTTTTATTAAATGCTCAAAATACTAGTAAACAAAACGCAGAAAAATATCTCTCTTTAAAAGGCGAATTAACGTTTATATTTACTATAACAGATGATGCTGAACTTGAATCCTTGACTAGAGAACTTTCTATTGTTCATTTTGACCCTGAAACAAATATTGTTAAAGCATGGGCAAATGAGAAACAATTTAGAAATTTTGAAACTCGAAATATTCCATATCAAGTGCCAAAAAATGAAAATGAAGTTGATGAAAATCTTATTTATGATGTTAGACCACTACATGAAAGAAGTACTACTGCTACAAATCTTACGTTTCCTTTAGCTACATATCCTACTTATAATGAGTATGAGCAACAAATGCAACTATTTGAAACTACTTATCCAAATTTAGTTGATTATTTTAGTATTGGAGCTACTACTGAAGGTGATAAAGAAATATTGTTTGTTAAAATATCCGATAATGTTGGTACAGACGAACAAGAACCAAAATTATTGTATACCTCATCTATGCATGGAGATGAAATTGCTGGGTATCCTATGATGCTGAGTTTAATTGATTATATTTTGACTGTATATAATAATACAGGACATACTGATCATGCCAGAATAAAAAACCTTGTTGAAAATGCAGAAATATGGATAAATCCAAATGCCAACCCTGATGGTACATATTATTTAAGTGGAGATAATACTTCTGTTACCAATGCACGAAGAGGAAATGCTAATGATTTAGATTTAAACAGAAATTACCCTGATAATGTTGATGGACCTCACCCTGATGGAGAGGCTTACCAAACAGAAACATTAGCCTTTATGGCTTTAGCAGATGCAAATCATTTTGTGATTTCTGCAAATTTTCATGGAGGTATAGAACTTGTAAATTATCCTTTTGATAATGCTTATGCAAGCACTACTACATACCATCCTGAAGATCCAGGATATAATGGACCTTATTACACACATCCTGATACAGATTGGTATGAATTTATATCTGTAGAATATGCTACACATGCTCAAACAGATAGTGATACTCTTGGAGATCTAACTTATATGACAGTGGATTATGATAGTTATATATATCCAAGTCCAGGAGTAACTCATGGAGCAGAATGGTATCGTGTATATGGTGGACGTCAGGACTATATGAATTTTTATCATCAATGCAGAGAGGTTACAATTGAACTTTCTGATGATAAAACAATTTTAGAAAGCGAACTTGTAGATTATTGGTTATATAATAAAGATGCATTATTAGATTATTTAACACAAGGTACTTATGGATTTAGAGGTGTTGTTAAAGATGCTTCTACAGGAAATCCTATTGAAAATGCAACTATAACCATCGTTGGTCATGATAATTATGGGTCTCATACAATTACTGACGTTAACTTTGGAGATTTTTACAGACCAATAAAAGCTGGAACGTATAATATTTTAATTGAAGCTCCATGTTACAGTCCCGAAACTTTAAATGGTGAATCAATTAGTGATTATACAATTAATGATTTAGGAGATATACTTCTTACTCCGAATGTGGCAGTACCGACTTCTTTAACTGCAACAAATATTCAATCTACCTCTGCTGACTTAAGTTGGTCTGGTGGATCTGCAAGTTACGATTTACGTTACAGAATTAATGGCGCAGTTAGCTGGACAACTGTTACAGGT
>JABDPN010000264.1 GCA_013042715.1 Flavobacteriaceae bacterium
GCCATATTCCAATTCCTGTAACAGCAATAATTCGAAAAACTGTAAGAATTACTTTGGCTGTTTTATCAGACATAAATGTAAAAAAATCGCTCAATTTTGCTCCCCAAGCCATCCCATCGTTTTCAACAAATAGTATTCTAAACCATGAAAAAATTTCAACACTTTCTTGTAACCTAAAATTGGTTTTTATATAAACCTTAGAAATTTGATCTATGGCAAGAATAATTATAATAAAAAGTAACGCTTTTTTAAATGTCATGAGATAAAATAATAGACAAAACTAAAAAACGTCTCTAATTAGAGACGCTTTTTAACGTATGATTATAAAACAGATTATTTCTGCATATTTTTTGCTTCAATACTAAGGGTTGCGTGTGGCACTAATTTTAAACGTTCTTTGTTAATTAGTTTTCCTGTAACACGACAAACACCATAGGTTTTGTTTTCAATTCTTATAAGAGCGTTTTTTAAATCTCTTATAAATTTTTCTTGACGAATAGCCAATTGCGAATTGGCTTCTTTACTCATAACTTTGCTACCTTCTTCAAAAGCCTTAAATGTTGGCGAAGTATCGTCAGTACCATTGTTATGATCGTTCATATAAGCACTTTTAATTAATTCTAAATCGTGTTGTGCTTTTTTAATTTTCTCCTGAATTAATATTCTGAATTCTTCTAATTCTTTATCAGAATATCTTATGTTAGTATTCACTGCCATAATCTTAATGTTTTTGTATAAATATTTTGGTGCATATATTGTCGAAAGCAATTTCTATACCATTATTTACACTGTCTAAAATTTCTAGTTCTTCGGTTAGAGTTTCTGTTTTAATATACTCAAGATTCGTGTTTACTGCGTTAACAATATTATCTTCTGTTTGTAGCACTACATCGATTCTATCTGTTACTTCAAACCCTGAATCTTTACGCAAATTTTGTATGCGATTTACGAGCTCACGAGCAATCCCTTCTTGTCGTAAATCATCAGTTATTGTAACATCTAGAGCGACAGTTAAGCTACCTTCGTTTGCTACAAGCCAACCTTCGATATCTTGAGATTTTATCTCAACGTCCTCTCGTCCTAAGTTAATAATTTTTCCGTTAATTTCAATATCTATTGATCCATTTTGTTCGATAATGTTAATATCTTCTTGAGTAAAGTTATTTATTGCATTAGCAATTAATTTCATGTCCTTCCCAAAACGTGGACCAAGAGTTTTAAAATTCGGTTTAATTTGTTTTACCAATATATCAGAAGCGTCTTCTAATAAATCTATTTCTTTAACATTAACTTCGTGTTTTATAAGATCTGAAACCGCTAAAATTTCTTCCTTTTGCTCTTTAGAGTCTATTGGAATCATTATTTTATACAGTGGTTGTCTTACCTTAATCTTTTCTTTTGCTCTTAACGATAAAACTAACGATGATATTGTTTGCGCATTTCCATTTTACGCTCTAAAGTCTTGTCTACTAAGCCTTCGTTATATACTGGAAAATCTGCTAAGTGTACACTTTCAAACTTCTCTTTATTAGTTACACTATTTAAGTCTTGGTATAACTTATCCAAAAAGAAAGGTGCAATTGGTGCTCCTAATTTTGCAATGGTAAGCATACATGTATATAAAGTCTGGTATGCAGAGATTTTATCTTGTTCGTAATCACCTTTCCAGAATCTTCTTCTGCTTAATCTTACAAACCAGTTACTTAAATATTCCTGAGTAAAATAAGATATTGCTCTTGCTGCTTTTGTTGGCTCGTAATCTGAGTAATATTCGTCTACTTTTTTAATTAATGTATGCAATTCTGAAAGAATCCATCTGTCTATTTCTGGTCTTTCATTTATTGGAATATCAGCTTCAGAATAATTAAACTTATCAAGGTTTGTGTATAATGAAAAGAAAGAATAAGTATTGTAAAGTGTTCCAAAAAATTTACGTTTTACTTCTTCTATTCCAGCTTCATCAAACTTTAAATTATCCCATGGATTTGCGTTACTAATCATATACCAACGTGTAGCATCTGCTCCATATTTTGATAAATTCTCAAAAGGGTCTACAGCATTACCTAAACGTTTAGACATTTTTTGTCCATTTTTATCTAGAACAAGTCCATTAGATACTACATTTTTGTAAGCTACAGAATCAAAAACCATTGTGCCAATAGCATGCAACGTATAGAACCATCCACGAGTTTGATCTACACCTTCTGCAATAAAATCTGCTGGAAACGATGTTTTATTATCGATTATTTCTTTATTCTCAAATGGATAATGCCATTGAGCATAAGGC
>JABDPN010000267.1 GCA_013042715.1 Flavobacteriaceae bacterium
TTGTAACATTTCCTATGCTTAGAGTTGTTAAAATGAATCCTACAAAATTAGGTGAAGATTTAGGAAAATATCTTGTAGAACATGTTAATCTAGTAAAAGATTTTAATGTCGTTAAAGGATTTTTAAACCTTGTAATTTCAGATTCTTATTATTTAAATTTCTTTAGTAGTATTAAAGAAAATGAAACCATGGATTTTGTGACTCAAGAAGATGCTGGAGCTATTATGGTCGAGTATTCTTCTCCAAATACAAATAAACCATTGCATCTGGGACACATAAGAAATAACCTCTTAGGTTATAGTGTTTCAGAAATTTTAAAGGCATCTGGACATAAGGTTTATAAAACTCAAATTATAAACGATAGAGGTATCCATATTTGTAAGAGTATGTTGGCATGGAAACGCTTTGGAAATGGTGAAACTCCAAAAAGTACGGGGTTAAAGGGTGATAAATTGGTTGGTAATTATTATGTAAAATTTGATAAGGAATACAAGAAAGAAATTGAAGCATTAGTTTCACAAGGTTTGAGTAAAGACGATGCCAAAAAGAATGCACCAATACTTTTAGAAGCTCAAGACATGCTTCGTAAATGGGAATCTGGAGATCAAGAAACTGTTGCACTTTGGAAAACTATGAACCAATGGGTGTATGATGGTTTTGCTATGACTTACAAAAACCTTGGAGTAGACTTTGATAAGCTTTACTACGAAAGTAACACCTATCTTTTAGGAAAAGAATTTGTAACAGAAGGTCTTAAAAAAGGAGTGTTCTTCACAAAGGAAGATGGTTCTGTTTGGTGTGATTTAACTGAAGATGGACTGGACGAAAAAATTGTTCTACGTGCCGATGGAACAGCGGTTTACATGACTCAAGATATTGGTACAGCAATCCAACGCATTAAAGACTGTCCAGATGTAAAAGGAATGGTTTACACAGTTGGTAACGAGCAAGATTACCATTTTAAAGTCCTGTTTTTAATTCTTAAAAAATTAGGGTTCGATTGGGCAGAAAACCTATATCATTTAAGCTATGGAATGGTTGATCTTCCAAGTGGAAAAATGAAGAGTAGAGAAGGAACCGTTGTGGATGCAGACGATTTAATTATTGAAATGTCTGAAACTGCAAAAGAAATCTCTCAAGAGCTTGGTAAATTAGATGGTTATTCTGAAGAAGAGAAAAACACTATTTACAAAACAATTGGTCTTGGTGCTTTAAAGTATTTTATACTTAAAGTTGATCCTAAAAAACGTATTCTATTCGACCCTAAAGAATCAGTAGATTTTCAAGGAAATACAGGACCTTTTATTCAGTATACCTATGCTAGAATACAAGCCATTTTAAGAAAAGCAGATTTTGATACTTCCAAAACGATTTCAGGAATACAACTTCATGAAAAAGAAAAAGAGTTGCTAAAACAGATACAATTATTCCCTGAAATCATTCAAAATGCTGCAGATAGCCACAGTCCAGCGCTTATTGCCAATTATACATACGATTTGGTAAAAGCGTTTAACTCATTTTATCAAAATGTGTCTATACTTGGTGCAGAACAAACTCATGAAAAACTGTTTAGAGTACAGCTATCTAAAACAGTTGGGCAAACCATTAAGAACGCCTTTAGTTTACTTGGAATTGAGGTTCCAGAACGTATGTAGCTTATATTATTTTTTCTAATTTTTTGATGTTCAATTTCACTTTTTATAAGTGACAATTATCATATTATAACGCAGTAAGTTCTAGTACCTTTATTAGCACTTATTTTTAAACCCAAAAACAACAAAATAATATGAGAAAACGAGTATTAATAATGGGAGCAGCTGGTCGCGATTTTCACAATTTTAACACAGTGTATCGCGATAATAATGCTTATGAAGTTCTAGCATTTACAGCAGCACAAATTCCTGATATTAACGATAGAAAATATCCTGCTTCTTTGGCTGGAGAATTATATCCAGAAGGAATCCCAATTTTTGATGAAAAAGATTTAGTAGAACTTATAGTAAACTTAAAAGTTGACGATGTTGTCTTTTCTTATTCAGATGTACCTTACGAATACATTATGCATAAAAGTGCAGTAGTAAACGCTGCCGGTGCAAACTTTGTATTACTTGGTCTAAAAGATACAGCTGTTAAAAGTGTAAAACCACTTATTAGTGTTTGTGCAACGAGAACAGGTTGTGGAAAAAGTCAGACTGCAAGACAGTTATTGGAAATTCTAATGGAACAAGGACTTAAAGTTGTGGCTATTCGTCATCCAATGCCTTATGGCGATTTAGACAAGCAAAAAGTACAACGTTTTGCAACTGTGGAAGACCTTCACAAACATGAATGTACTATTGAAGAAATGGAGGAGTACGAGCCACATGTTGTTCGAGGTAATGTAATTTATGCTGGAGTTGATTACGAAGCTATTTTACGTGCTGCAGAAAATGATCCAGATGGTTGTGATGTGGTTGTTTGGGATGGTGGAAATAACGATTTTCCTTTCTATCAATCAGACTTTCATATAACTGTAACAGATCCTCATAGAGCTGGACACGGAATGAAATATTATCCTGGTGAAGTTAATTTATTGATGTCTGATGCTGTAATTATTAATAAGATGGATACTGCTAAGCCAAAAGACATTAAGAAAATAAGAAAAATGCTTGCTGAAGTTATTCCAAGTGCTACTGTTATAGATGCAGCTTCTCCAATAAGTGTTGCTGATGAATCATTAATTAGAAATAAAAAGGTTTTGGTGGTAGAAGATGGTCCAACATTAACTCATGGTGGAATGAAAATTGGAGCTGGTTCTGTTGCTGCTCAAAAATTTGGAGCTGCAGAAATTATAGATCCACGTCCATTCTTAGTTGGTAAATTAAAAGAAACCTTTGATATATATCCTGGAATTGGAACTGTTTTACCAGCAATGGGTTATGGCGAAGAGCAACTTAGAGATTTAGAAGCAACTATTAATGCTTGCAATTGCGATGCTGTAATAATTGGAACTCCTATTGACTTAAATAGAGTTATTACAATTAACAAGCCAAGTACTCGTGTAACTTACGATTTACAATCTATAGGAAAGCCAACTTTAAAAGATGTAGTAGACAATTTCTTAACTAAAAAAGGAATTGGAAATTCTATGGAAGAAATGGCTGTTTAATAAAAAAAGATTTATAAAAAAATAGCACCTTTTTTAGGTGCTATTTCTATTTAATATATAATCCACTATTCTAAAACGTGGATATTCTTTTCTTTACAGATTTTTTTCAATTGATCTGGCCAAACAGAAACAGTTACTTCTCCTAAGTGTGCTGTTCTTAAAAGATACATGTAGGTTCTAGCTTGACCTATTCCTCCTCCAATACTTAATGGAATTTCATCATTTAAAATAGCTTGATGATAAGGTAATTTCAAAAATTCTGATTGACCTGTAAACTCAAGTTGAGTTTTCAATGTATCTTTTGTAACTCTTATTCCCATTGAGGTTAACTCATGTCTTCTTTGAGTTACTGGATTCCAGACCAAAATATCACCATTTAAACCATGCATTTGTTCACCATTTTTCTTTATTGTAGGCGTAACCCAATCATCATAATCTGCTGCACGCATTTCATGAGGGTAACCATCTTTTAAAATAGAACCAATACCAATAATAAATACAGCAGGATATTGTTTAATTAGCCTTGTTTCTCTCTCTTTTCTTGGAAGATCTGGATACATTTCTAAGATTTCTTCAGCATGGAAAAATTTTAATTCCTCAGGGAAATCTGGATATCTTGGATTATTTAATTCTGGGAATTTTTCTTTTACCATAATTCCAGCTCCTCTTATTACCTTCCAGATTTTTCTAACTGTATCCTTTAAATACTCTAGATTTCTATCTTCTTTAATAATGCGTTTTTCCCAATCCCATTGATCTACGTAAGACGAATGATCATGATCTAAAAAATAATCTTTTCTAACAGCTCTCATATCTGTATTAATACCCTGACCAATAGTACAATCAAACTGTGCTAATGCCATTCGTTTCCATTTTGTAGCAGCTTGTACTACTTGTGCTTCTATTCGCTTAGGTAACCTAAACCTGCAGGGAAATCAATTGGTGTACGAGAACCATCACGATCTAAATAGTCGTTTAC
>JABDPN010000271.1 GCA_013042715.1 Flavobacteriaceae bacterium
CCCATTGATATGCAGTGTCTTCTAAATCTTCATGAGGGATTACAGCATTAACCATTCCCATTTCGTATGCATCTTGTGCAGAATAATTTCTTCCTAAGAAAAATATCTCACGTGCTTTTTTCTGTCCTACCATCTTTGCTAAATATGCAGAACCATATCCACCATCAAAGCTAGTTACATCTGCATCAGTTTGTTTAAAAATAGCATGTTCTTTACTGGCAAGTGTTAAATCGCAAACTACATGTAAACTATGTCCTCCTCCAACTGCCCAACCTGGCACAACAGCAATTACTGCTTTTGGCATAAAACGAATTAAACGCTGAACTTCTAAAATATTTAAACGATGATAGCCATCTTCTCCAACGTAACCTTGATGACCTCTAGCCTTCTGATCGCCTCCTGAACAAAAACTCCAAACACCATCTTTAATAGAAGGGCCTTCTGCGCTTAATAAAACGACTCCAATTGATGTGTCTTCATTGGCATCATAAAATGCTTTATACAATTCGCTAGTTGTCTTTGGTCTAAAAGCATTTCTAACATTTGGCCTGTTAAATGCAATACGTGCAACACCATTACACTTTTTATAGGTAATATCTTCAAATTCTATAGCAGTTTGCCATTTAATTTTACTCATAATTGTAAGTTTTAAATCAAAAATAAGTTTTTTTAATGAGAACGATTACTTAAGTATATTCCGTCTTCCTTTATTTCTATTTGTCTTTGCTTATACAAGTTACCAATTGCTTTCTTAAAAGCTTTTTTACTCATTTGCAATAGGTCTTTTATTGCATCTGGAGATGATTTATCAGTTAGATTAATAAAACCATTATTATCATCTAATGCCTCAAGAATAAATTTTGCATTAGGTTCTATACTTCTATAACCAATTTGTCCAATAGTAATATCGAGTTTATTGCCTTGTCTTATCTTTTTAACAACACCTTTTAACTTATCTCCAACACTTAAATCTCTATGAATATTGTTGGTGTAGATTAATCCTAAGTGCTTTTTGTTCACAATAACATTCATACCAATATCTGAAGGATGCGAAACAATTAAATCGACTTCATCATACTGGTTTACTGTAAGCTCACTATTATCAAGAAATCTGCTTGTTTTACTAGAAGCAACTAATCGACCTGTTTCTTCATCAAGGTAACAATACACCAAGTACCAACCACCTTTTTTCATTTTAAAGGCTTGTTCTTTAAAAGGACAAAACAATTCTTTAAGCATTCCCCAATCCAGAAAGGCACCAATTTTAGCAACTTGGTTACAACGCAACACAGCAAATTCGCCTTTTGTAATATATGGTTTGTCTGTTACAGCAACTGGACGTTCTTCATTGTCTAGGTAAACAAATACCTCAATATCATCCCAAATTTTGTAATCTTCTGGGACATATCTATTTGGAAGTAATACTTCATTTCCATCTCTATCTTCAAGAAACAAACCATGATCTGTTTCACGTATGATGCTTAACGTGTTGTATTCACCTATTTTTATCATGCTGCAAAGGTAATGATATTAACTTCAGAAAATAAAAAAAGCGCTACACTAAGTGTAACGCTTTAATATTAAGTTTTACTATTAACTAGTAAGATGATTCTTTTCCAAAATGTTTCACTAACATATAATATACAACTGCTCTGTATTTATTTCTGTTAGAGCGTCCATAAGTATCCATAACTGCATTTATTCCACCATCTAAATCATCGCTAGCTGATAATCCTAATTTCTTCATTAAGAAATTTTTCTTTACTGTTTCTAATTCTTGATCACTACTACTTGAAACTGTTGCTGCGTCATCATTATAGATAGATGGTCCACATCCTATTGTTACTTTAGTTAGTAAATCCATGTCTGCTTTTACACCACATTTTTCTTTTAAATCTGCTGCGTATTTAGCTATTAGTTCGTCTCTTTTACTCATAATTTTAGTTTTTTTATAAGGTTAATATATAAGTTGTTGTAACTCTTTTTTCTTAAGACACTAAAGTTTATAAAAAGTCACAAGTTTTTTATTTGATGTATTTAAAATAATTCAATAAAACCTCATCATTCAATGTTCTAGGAGTAAAAACTTCTAAAAGTTTTGGTTTATCGCTAGATACGTAGAAATCGTCTAAGCAAGTATTTAGTTGGCTATTATTAGAAGCGGTTATGTAATCTATTCCATACATTGCACATAAATGTTTTGCATTAAGGTTATGCTTGGTTTCAAAATAGGTGTCGAAGTTTTCTGAGTTTTTATGTCCAGGAAGGATTCTAAAAATTCCACCTCCTTGATTATTAATTAATATTATTCTGAAAGAATTTGGGATGTAATTATTCCAAAGTGCATTACTATCGTAAAAGAAACTTAAATCGCCTGTAATAAGAACCGTTGGTTCCTTACTAACTATTGCTGCTCCTATTGCTGTAGATGCACTTCCATCTATTCCACTCGTTCCTCTGTTACAAAAAACTTTAAGCGTTTTATTAAGATTGAACAATTGCAAATAACGAATTGCTGAGCTATTTCCAGATTGTATTTGTGTATAATCTGGAATGCTTTTTAAAATGGTTTCAAAAACAGTAAAATCACTAAATGGAATTTCATTTACATATAAATCATGTTTTTGTAATCGATGTTGTTTTACAGTATTCCAAGTTTTAAAATAATCGCTTTTAGTTGACTGATTATCTTCTAAAAACGCTTTAAAAAATGAATTGATACTTATCTTAAAATGCTGATCTAATACAAAAAACGTATCGTTTGCAGTAGTTTCGCCTATATGCCAATGATGTTCTGGTTTATGATTACGTAAAAAGGCTTTTATTTTTTTTGAGACCACTAATCCTCCAAAGGTTAGAACAATATCTGGTTGCAAATCTTTAAGTTCGATATCTGATAAAGGTGCAATGATTTGATCGATGTTTGGAAAAAAGTTTTCATGATGTAAATTTGAAGTTGTTTCAGTAAAAACTAAAACACTTGCATCTTCTGCAAGCTTGTCAAGATATATTTGTTCAACTTGATTTGGCATATTAACACCAATTAGAACCATTTTACGTTTGGATTGCTGCCAAATACGTTTGTAATAATCGTAATTATAATCTTCTGAAGGTTTTGAATCTAACAATAAATTTTTAGGTTCAACACTAAAGTTCTCTTGTAAATTGTATAATGGTTCATCAAAAGGAATATTAACATGTACAGGACCTTTACTAGAAATTGCGGTATTTAATGCAGTATTAATTTTTTTAGTATTGTAAGATTCTATAGATTCTTGTAATCCTAATAATTTCTCTTGTTTATTTTCTTTAGATTTTAAGACTTTAGGTTCGTCTTCTTCATATATTTGCTCGTCTCTTATTTCATCTTTGAGATTTGCTTCATAAAGAATATGTGAACCGTAAACTCCCCGTTGATTAATGGTTTGACCATCTCCTATTCCAATATATTGCTTTGGTCTATCTGCAGATAAAACCACTAAAGGAATATTACTGTAATACGCTTCAACAATAGCTGGGTAATAATTTAATAATGCACTTCCAGAAGTACAAACTAAAGCTACTGGATTTTGAGTTTGTTGTGCGATACCTAAAGCAAAAAAAGCTGCACTACGTTCATCCACAATGCTATAACATGTAAAAAAATCATGATTAGAAAACCCTATTGTTAAAGGTGCATTTCTACTCCCAGGAGAGATAACTATATGTTTAATTTCTTTGTATTCGCAAAGCTTAACAACAGTTTGTGCAAGTTTAATTTTAGGTACTTTCATGAAGTAGTAAAGTTATTTAAAATAATTCTGATTTTTAAAAATTTAAGAGATTTTAAACATTACTATTTTCTAAGTATTGATTAACAAAATATTAGAATAATAATTGTTAACTTTCGCGCTTATTTAAACGACAATTTCATGAAAATTCTAATTTCTTTTATAAGTTTTTTAATGTGCTCTATCTCCATAGCACAAAACAACAATAATCTTTGGTTACGAAATACAGCAATTTCACCTGATGGTAACAACATTGCTTTTACTTATAATGCTGATATATATAGTGTTTCATCTCAAGGTGGAAAAGCATCAAGACTAACAACTAATAG
>JABDPN010000275.1 GCA_013042715.1 Flavobacteriaceae bacterium
CTTAAATCCATTAGGAAGTTGTCGTGTTTGTACTGTTAAAAACAAAGGGCGTGCAATTGCAGGATGTACATTAAGTGTTGACGAAGGTATGGATATTGAAGTAAATACTCCAGAGCTTTTAGACAACAGAAAAGCCATACTGGAAATGATGTTTGTAGAAGGGAATCACTTCTGCCCTTCTTGCGAAAAAAGTGGAGATTGTGCTATGCAAAATCTAGGTTACGAAACTGGAATTCGTTACACACGTTTCCCTCACTTATTTGTAGACAGAGTTTTTGATGCTAGACCAGATCGTATTGTGGTTAATCAAAACAGATGTATAAAATGTAAACGATGTATAGAAGAAATAAAGACTAACGACGGTCAAAGTGTATTCCATTTTACTAGCAGAGGAAACAAAACACTAGTTTCTGTAGATTACGAACAAGAAGCTAAATTATCTGATGCGCAAGCAGAATACGCTATGCATATATGTCCAACTGGATCTATTCTTGTTAAAGGAAAATCTTTTGGGAAACCTTTTGGTGATAGACAATTTGATTTTGCAAAAGAAAACTACAATATTCCATTAAACGATATTAAAAAACACAAAACTACAAACAAGAAAAAACGTGTTGCTACAGCATCTTTAGCTGGTTGTTTTGGTTGCCATATGTCTATGCTAGATATAGATCTTGGTATTATGGATTTAATAGAAGTTGTTGAATTTAACAAATCTCCATTAACCGATTTTAAAGAGTTTGGTGAACGTTGTGATATTGGATTAATAGAAGGTGGATGTTGTAATACTGATAATATTGAAGTACTTCGTGAATTCAGAAAAAATTGTGATATCTTAGTTTCTGTTGGCGAATGTGCTATTTGGGGAGGCGTTCCTGCAATTAGAAATACATTCCCTTTAGAAGATTGTTTAAAAGAAGCTTATCTGGATTCTGTAACAAGTGAAGATAATGAAACAATCATACCACATCATGAAGATATACCTAAAATACTTGATAAAGTCTATTCAAACCACGAAGTAGTAAAAATAGATTATCATATTCCTGGTTGTCCTCCAAACGCCAACCATATTTGGAATGTTGTTAAGAATATTTTATTCGATGAAGAATATACTATTGCATATCCTGAGTTTAAGTACGACTAAATAAAAGACTGAACAATGAGCAAAAGAAAAATAGTTATAGAACCTGTTACGCGTGTTGAAGGACACGGAAAAGTAACCATTAAGTTAGACGAAAACGGAAAGGTAGACGATGCCTTTTTACATATAGTAGAATTTAGAGGATTTGAAAAGTTTATTCAAGGTCATCCTTATTGGGAGGCTCCTGTTTTAGTACAACGCTTATGTGGAATCTGTCCTGTCAGTCACCATATTGCTGCAGCAAAAGCTATAGATCAACTAGTAGGTATAGATCCTGAAACGCTATCACCAACTGCAACTAAATTGAGAAAGATGTTGCATTATGGTCAGGTATTTCAATCGCATGCATTACACTTTTTCTATTTAGCGTCTCCAGATTTATTGTTTGGTGTTGATGCTCCAGCAGAGAAAAGAAATATTGTTGCAGTAGCTACAGAAAATCAAGAATTAGCAAAAAAAGGAATATTGATGCGTAAGTTTGGTCAGGAAATGATTAAAGCTTTAGCTGGTAAAAAAATTCATGGAATTCTTGCTGTTCCAGGTGGCGTTCATAAAACATTTATGCCAGAAGAGCGAGAATATTTCTTAGATGGTAAAGAAATTCCAAATATTGACACCATGATTGAGTGGAGTAAGGAAATTATCGATTTCATTAAAACCTATCATGCAGATAATGCCAATTGGATTGATAATTTTGCTAGCTATCCATCTAACCATTTAAGCTTAGTAAACAAAGAAAATGGAGCATTAGAATTGTACGATGGACGTTTACGCTCAATAGATGCGGATGGGAAGGAATTAATGAACATTGCAGATAACGAATACAGCTACCACTTTAAAGAAGCTGTTGAGCCTTGGTCTTATCTTAAGTTTCCCTACATGAAAGACTTCGGTCGCGAAAATGGTTGGAACAGAGTTGGACCATTAGCGCGAATGAATACATGTTCTCATATTACGACACCTTATGCAGAGACAGAGCGTTTAATATTTAAAGCTTACACACAAAATAAACCAAATAACATGACCATGCATACGCATTGGGCACGTTTAATTGAGATGTTACATTGTGCAGAATTAATGAGAGATTTACTTCATGACGATGAAATTATGGGTAATGACCTGGTTAGAAAAGGCACAACAAGAAACAAAGGTATTGGAATTATTGAAGCGCCTCGCGGGACATTAATCCATGAATACCAAACTGATAATAAAGGTTTAATAACTAAATGTAATTTAATAGTTTCTACAACACATAACAACGAAGCTATGAATCGTGGTGTACGTGCTGTTGCACAAGAAGTGTTAAGTGAAAAACCAGAAATTACAGAACCAATGCTTAACCAAGTAGAGATTGCTATTCGTGCATACGATCCTTGTTTAAGTTGTGCAACTCATGCTTTAGGGCAAATGCCTTTACATGTAAGAATTGAAGATTTTGAAGGTAAACTAATAGATGAAAAGTTTAGATAAAAACAAAATATTAATCTTTGGCGTTGGTAATAATGGACGTCAAGACGATGGTTTAGGTTGGGCATTTTTAGATTTTCTTGAAAGGCTCAATCTAGATTTAGATATTGAGTATCGTTACCAATTACAGATTGAAGATGCAGAAATGCTTTTAAACTATAATACAGTAGTATTTGTGGATGCAACAAAAGAAAAAACCGAAAATGGTTATGTCTTTAAAGAGTGTCCAGCTTCAAAAGAATATAGTTTTAGCACTCATGCTTTAAGACCAGAAACCATAATGTATCTATCACATTCTATATACAATCATTTTCCAAAAGCTTATATACTAGGAATTGAAGGCTATGAATGGGAACTTCAAATAGGCTTAACTAAAAAAGCAAAACAAAATCTGGATTGTGTAACAAAAGTTTTCAAAGAGAAATTGTTAAATGATTATATTTACATAAACAATTAAAATCAAATACTATGTGTGGAACTTGTGGATGCGGAACAGACGGAAATGGTCCAACAATATTAAACCCAAAAGATCATAAACATACTCATGAGCATGAACATCATCATCACGATCATGACCACGGACATCATCATCATGACCATCACCACCACGATAATAGTAATGACCACAAACATAAAGTTCTAGAAATAGAACAAGATATCTTGCAAAACAATCAGCTTCAAGCAGCTAGAAATAAAGGTTTTTTTGAAGCAAAAAATATTTTTGCACTTAATTTGGTGAGTTCTCCTGGTAGTGGCAAAACGTCTATTTTAGAAAAAACACTTTCAGATTTAAAAGCCGAAATTCCTTTTTATGTTATTGAAGGTGATCAACAAACTTTAAACGATGCCAATAGAATTGATGCTTTGGATATTCCTGTAATTCAAATTAATACAGGAAAAGGATGTCATTTAGAAAGCGATATGGTTTTTGATGCTGTAAAGCAATTAAAAATGAAGGATGATTCTATTTTAATGATTGAAAACGTTGGGAATTTAGTTTGTCCATCTATGTTCGATCTTGGTGAAAACAAACGCGTAGTGATTATTAGCACTACAGAAGGCGAGGATAAACCAATAAAATATCCAGACATGTTTCATACAGCAGATGTATGCATCATTAACAAAATTGATTTGCTTCCTTATGTAAACATAGATGTCGAAAAATTGAAAGACTATGCAAGACAAGTAAATCCTAACCTTCAGTTTTTTGAAGTTTCAGCTACAACAGGAGAAGGCATGACAATGTGGTATGATTGGTTAAAATCTAATATTTAAATTATGTGTTTATCTATTCCAGGAAAATTAATTGAGATAACAGCAGAACTAGATGAAACCTTTAGAACAGGTAAAGTCTCTTTTGATGGTGTTGTAAAAGAAGTTAGTTTAACATTAGTTCCAGAAGCTAATATTGGAGATTACGTTATGGTTCATGTTGGCGCTGCAATAGGTGTTGTTGATGAAGAAGAAGCGCAAAAAACTTTTGAACTCCTCAAACAACTTGACGAACTTCATGAACTGGAAGATGGTGAAGATTAATACTTCATTTATTCTCTAGTTTTAAAAATTTATTTAACGTCTTTCTTCCTTCAATTTTCATAATTTTGCGTGCTTACTATAATTAAATTATGAAAATATCTAAACACTATTTGCTCATATTTGCTTTGCTATTAATTAGTTTTAAGGGTTTCTCTCAAGATAACCCAAAAGAAGAAAAACTAGACTCCATAGTAATTGCTTCAAGTAGAATCGATTTGCCTTTTAAAGAGAATTCAAGAACTATAAAAGTTATTACAGCTTCAGAAATTAAACAAAGTGCCGTTACAAATGTTGCAGATTTATTACAACAAGTAGCTGGAGTAGACATCAGGCGTCGTGGTGTTACTGGTATGCAAGCCGATTTATACATTCGTGGAGGAAGTTTCGACCAAACATTAATTTTAATTGATGGTATTAAGGTTGAAGATCCTCAAACAGGACATCATACCATGAATATGGCTTTACCAATTGAAGTTATTGAGCGTATCGAAATAATTAAAGGCCCTGCTGCTCGTGTATTTGGTCAAAACGCCTTTACAGGAGCCATTAACATTGTAACTAAAACTAATGCAGATAATGCTAATGCTATAGGGTTTCAGGTTGGTTCTTATGGACAAGAACATATAAATGGAACTATTGGAAAAGATTTTGGTAATACATCTGTAATGGCACATGCTTCTATAAATTCTTCAGATGGTTATCGTTATAATACAGATTTTTTAAATCAGAATTATTTCTTCAAATCATCACTAAATCAAAACAAATTTCCTATTAACGTAATTGGCTATTTTACAGAACGTAAATTTGGGGCAAACGGATTTTATGCTTCTCCTGCAGCAATAAATCAATACGAAGAAACTCAAAGTAGCCTAGTTGGTCTAACTTCAAAATTTAAAACAAAAACCCTAACCATTAAACCACGTTTATACTGGAAGCGTAACCAAGACATGTACGTGTATATTAGACAAAATCCTGCTATCTATAGAAATTTACATGTTTCTAACAAAGTTGGAGGAGAAATAAATATGTCTTACAAATCTAGTTTAGGAACTACAGGCTTTGGAGTCGATATTGCCAAAGTGAATCTGTCTAGTAATAACCTTGGAAACAGAGATCGTTTTATGTCTACATTATTTCTGGAGCATCGCTTTGCATTTGCCAATAACAAGCTAGACATCACTCCTGGAGTTGCTGTAACCTACTTTTCAGATTTTAAATTTCATGCATTTCCTGGAATAGATTTAGGTTACCAAGTAAATGATGATTTAAAACTTTATGCAAACGCTGGTTATACTTATAGAATCCCAACATATACAGATTTATACTATAGCGACCCAACTACTTTAGGTAATGAAAATCTAGATCCTGAAGAAGCTTTAACTGGAGAAATTGGAGTAAAGTACAACAAAGGAAACTTCTCCAGTGCTATTGCGGTTTTTAATAGAACGTCTAATAACATTATTGATTATGTTAAAGCGAATGAGAACGATTTATGGCAAGCAACAAACATACAGGATATAAATGCTTTGGGAATTGAAGTTAATGTATCCTATAGATATAAAATGAAAGACTTCAATCAAAACCTTGACTTTGGTTACACTTACTTAAATGAAGATTTAGAAAATTTAGAAGGTCTGTTCTCACGCTACTCCATCAACTCATTAAAGCATCATGTAACTGCAACGTATCGTTCTCAATTTTTTAAGAACTTAAGACAAAGTATTGTTTATAAATTCGCTGAACGCACCAATGGCGAAACATACAATGTAATTGATGTTATGGCAGCTTTAGATTTAAAATCGTTTGAAATATCTATAATTGGCAATAATATCTTTAATACAGAATATACGGAAACCAATTTAGTGCCAATGCCAAAAGGAAATGTGTTGGTTGGAGTTAAATATATGTTTTAAACAATGAAGGAAACATTTAAAACTATTGCACGATACGAATATTCCAGCGAAGCTCAAATCATAAAAGGTCGACTGGAAGCAGATGGTATAAAAGTATTTTTAAGTGATAATCTAACCATAGATACAGACCCTTTAGTTAGTAATGCCATTGGTGGTGTAAAACTTAAAGTACTAACTGAAGATGCAAGAAAAGCTAAAGAAATATTAAGTGCTATTCAGAAATATTCTTTGGATGATGAAGGAAAGTTGGTACAATGTCCTAATTGTAAAAGCCAGCACGTACAGTTGTTTTCTACAATTAAAGATCTAAAATCGTTCTTTGCTTTTTTCTTTGGAGTCATCTTTAGTGTTTTCCCACTCTACACAAGACACAAATACAGATGTGAAGATTGTAATACAGAATTTGATATTAAGTAATATCTTTACTAAAACTAAAATAGTTATGTGTTCTAAACCAAAAATTCTCCTATTACTATTGCTTTTTATAAGTTTTAATCTTTCCTGCCAAAACATACCTCAACAGGACATTTTTGACAAATTCGAATCCAAAACCTATAACATAGATGGTTACAACTACAATGTAGAAGTTCTTGGAGAAGGAGGTCCAATATTCTTTCTTCCAGGAGGACCTGGAAATTCACATGATTATATGCAAGGAAATTTTGGGCAATACTACAAAACCAATACTGTAGTGTTTTTTGATTGGTTAGGACGTGGAAAATCTGATGATGCTAAAGACCCTTCAGAATATTCAGTAGAGCAAGATGTAGACATTATTGAGAAGTTAAGAATTCTTTTAGGGTTTAACAAAATCTCATTAGTTGGACATTCTTACGGAACAGTTCCAGCCCAAGCATACGCAATAAAATATCCTGACAATGTGGATAAAATGGTGTTGATAAACGGATTTCATAGTGGCGCTATGTGGCAAGCCAATTGCGATAGCTATAACCATTATGCCAAAACCCATTTCCCAAAAAAATGGAAACAGGTAGACTCACTTCGTACTTTAGGTTATTTGTCTAGCGAAGAACCTTTAAAAACACTTTACGGAAACTTTCCAACAAAATACATCTATTATCACGACACTAATCTCGTTCAAAATTCACCTAAATATAAACACAGAAGTTGGGCAAACGATGTTTATGTTTCAATTATAGGAAAAGATGGTGATTTTGATGTAAGTGGCAGCATGATTTACCAAGATTATAGAAAATACCTTAAAAACGTAAAAGCAAAAACACTAGTTATAGCTGGACGTTATGATGGTGTTTCTACTCCAGAGTTTGCAGTGCAATACAAACTTTTTATGCCTCAAGCGCAGTTTGAAATGTTTGAACAAAGTGGCCATAATCCTTATCTGGAAGAGCCAGAAAAGTTTTATACGTTGTTTGAAGGTTTTATGAGCATTAATTAATAAAAACTATTTAAGTATTACGATGTTTTTTTAATTTTGAAATACTAAATATTTACAGTTTGAGTCTGAATTTACAAGAAGTTCCTCGAGTTAAGACTATAACTAAAGAGGATTTTATAAAAAACTATTTCAAGCCGCAAAAACCTGTGGTTATTGAGCAGTTTATTGACCATTGGCCAGCCTACACAAAATGGTCTTTGGATTACTTGAAGGACATTGCTGGAGATAAAACTGTTCCACTCTACGATGACAGACCTGTAGATTATAAAGATGGTTTTAACCAACCACATGCAACCATGAAAATGAGTAAATACGTAGATTTACTCAAAAAAGAGCCTACAAAATATCGAATTTTTTTATAGAATATTCTTAAAGAAGTGCCGCAGCTTCAAAAAGATTTTTCATATCCAGATTTTGGTCTTCGCTTAATGAAAGGGTTACCAATGCTATTCTTTGGAGGAAAAGACTCTTATACATTCATGCATTATGATATCGATTTAGCTAATATTTTTCATTTTCATTTTGATGGAAAAAAACAATGCATCTTATTCGATCAAAAACAAAACAAGCACTTATATAAAATTCCACATTCGCTAATTACCAGAGAAGATATTGATTTTTCCAATCCAGATTTTAATAAATGGCCTGCGCTTAAAAATGCAAAGGGTTTTGTCGCGAATCTAGAACATGGGAACATTCTCTACATGCCAGAAGGTTGGTGGCATTATATGCGCTATATAACTCCTGGTTTTTCTATGAGTTTACGTGCCATAGCAAGACATCCAAAAAATTTAAGTAAAGCAATCTATAATGTTTTTATTATGCGTCACTTTGATAACCTCATGAGACGACTAAAAGGTCAAAAATGGATCGATTGGAAAAATGAACAAGCCGTTATTAGAACAAATAAGAATTTGCAATTTCGTTTTGTTTTAAAAAACAAGTAATATATTTGCATGCATTAAATTTTAAAACTTTAATATGAAAAATCTTATAGTAGTAATAGCCTTAATATCAGCTTCATTTGTAAATGCTCAGGCATTTGTTGGTAAAGGCGATTCAAAATTTCAAGTAGGTGCAAACCTTCAAGAAAACGCTTCAGGACTTAATGTAAGTTATGATGTAGGTATTGGTGAAAATATATCTTTAGGATTATCCTCTACTTATGCATTAGGTTTAAAAGATGGATTAGAAGACATCGCAGAAACAGGCGATCGTTTTGATTTAAGAGGGCGTTTTAACGCTAATATTGGGAACGTTCTTAATGCAAGTGAAAATTTTGATATTTATCCTGGTTTAAGCTTTGGACTAAAGAATTTTGGAGGCCATTTAGGAGCACGTTATTTCTTTAGTTCTGGATTTGGAATCTATACAGAATTAAACACACCTATTGCAAAATATGACTCCGATGATTTAACGATTGCTGAAGAAATTCACAATCAATTTACTGTTAATATTGGAGCAGTATTTAATCTGTAGACAATCAAATAATTGAAAAAACAATAGGGTTCTTAAAATAAGAATCCTTTTTATTTTATAAGCGCGTTAGCTTTATTATATACCAAATGGCTTTCCCAACCTCTGTATAAAAGGTAGTCTACTAATTTCTTCTTTTTCTTTAATTTATTGGTTTCAGATATAGAATTAAACCGTTTTTCGGCTAAACTATTAAAAGTGTCAATATATTCTAGCTCATCAATTTCTTTAAGTGCCTGATTTATATTATTTTTGGAGACATTCTTTTTATTTAACTCTAAAGTTAAACGATGTCTGCCCCATTTTTTGATTTTGAACTTTCCCCTTACATATGTTTTGGCAAAACGTTCTTCGTTTAGAAAGTTGTCTTGTATAAGCAGTTCAATAATGTGATCAATCACCTCAGGAATCATGTGCATATCCTTTAGTTTTTGTTTTACTTCTTGATGACAACGCTCTTGATAAGAACAATAGTTTTGAAGCCTGTTTAAGGC
>JABDPN010000276.1 GCA_013042715.1 Flavobacteriaceae bacterium
CATTATCTCATTTAGAAGTCCCTGTAGATGCTTTATTCTCTACTTTAGGAAGAACAGCAGCTCGCGGAATAGAAACACAACTAGTTGCCAATTGGACACAAGAGTTTTTCGATACGCTTATAAATAACATTAAAAATGGAGATGAGCGTATGGCAGTAACTGACAATTGGGATCCTTCAACATGGCCAGCTGAAGCTAAAGGTGTTGGTTTTATGGAAGCACCTAGAGGTGCATTAGCTCACTGGATTAAAATTAAAGATGGTAAAACAGATAATTATCAATTAGTTGTACCAAGTACTTGGAATGCTTCACCTAGAGATCCTAAAGGACAACGATCGGCTTACGAATCTACACTTATTGGAACTCCAGTTGCAGATCCAGAATTACCATTAGAAATTATTAGAACCATCCACTCGTTTGACCCTTGTTTAGCATGTGCTGTACATTTGTATGACGAGCACGGAAAACACATAGCGAAAGTTCAGAATATATCTAGTTGTGATATTTAAAATTTTAAATTATGAAAACTAGAAGTTTTAAACGCGTAATGGTATGGGAACTTCCTATAAGAATTTTCCATTGGCTTAATGTATTATCAATAATTGTGTTAAGTGTTACTGGATTTTTAATTGCAGATCCACCTGCATTAATGTCTAATCAAGAGGCAACTCATATGCATTTCTTTGGTTACATTAGATTTATTCATTTTGTTGCTGCATATGTATTTTTCTTTGTGATGATTATGCGAATTTATTGGTTGTTTGCTGGAAATAGATTTGCAAGCTGGAGAGCATTTTGGCCATTTAGAAAAGTATTTTGGAGGAATTTTTGGCATGTTATGAAAATTGATGTGTTACTTCAAAATGAGAAAGTAGAAGATGTAACCAAAATTAGTATTGGCCACAACAGTGTTGCAAAACTATCGTATATAGCAATGTTTTTAATCGCAGTAGTTATGGTCATTACTGGATTTGGGTTATATGCAGATATGTCAACTTGGTGGCTACCAAAACTGTTTGACTGGGTTGTACCATTTTTTGGTGGTGACTATTTAGTTAGAACAATTCATCATGTATGTATGTGGTTATTTATTTTCTTTACTATGGTACATGTGTATCTTGTAATGTATCACGATTGGTTAGAAGGACGTGGCGAAGTTTCGTCTATGTTTGGAGGCTATAAGTTTGTTCGAGATGATAGACTTAGAAAAGAGGATAAAGTAAAAGAAATAGACACTCTTTAGGTTATATTATAAATAAAGGAAAACAAATTCATTCATTATGTGTAACTTTCATTTTGAATGAATTTGTTTTTAAATAGATTAAGTAATGAAAGAAAGAACTCCAGTTGCTATAAGTAGTGACGCTTATTTTTTTGAAAAAGACAAATCCAATTCTATTTTAATATTAGGTGTTGGAAATTATTTAATGGGAGACGAAGGCATAGGTGTGCATACCATTCAAGAATTATCAAAACAAGAATTACCAGAATATATAGACATTCTAGATGGTGGAACAGGGGGATTTTTACTTCTTAATTGCTTTGAAGCCTACAAAACAGTTATTTTTGTAGATGCTACTATGGATGGTAAACCAGAAGGAACAATATCACTTTTAAGACCAAAATTTGCTGCAGATTTCCCTACTGCTTTAAGCGTTCATGATGTTGGTTTAAAAGATATGATTGAAGCAGTTTATCTCATGGAAAAAGTTCCAGACATACATTTGTTTACAGTTTCAATTGAGAAATTAGATCCAATGACAGTTGAGCTAAATCCTAAAGTAAAAGCAGCGCTACCAGAACTTAACAATCAGATTCTAAAATTATGTGAAGCATTGCATTCTGAAAAATCTTAACTTCACATTTTATTTTAGGATTATATGCTACAAACCTTCAAAATTTTAATTTCAGGGCAAGTACAAGGTGTTGGGTTTAGACCATATGTCTATACTTTAGCACATCAGTTTAATCTTAAAGGAACAGTTTCTAATAATGAAGAAGGTGTAATTATTTTTGTAACAGGGACACTTCAAAAAAGTCAAAATTTTTACAAAAAATTAATCGATTTTCCTCCTCCAGTTTCTAGAATTAAATCAAACACAATTCAAGAAATTGAATATGTAAAATTTGAAAATTTTAATATCATTCCTTCTGAAAAAGATGGATACCTAAATCTCCCTTTAACTCCAGATTTTGCATTATGTGAAGATTGTAAAAATGACATAGAAA
>JABDPN010000280.1 GCA_013042715.1 Flavobacteriaceae bacterium
CAATATCATTATAGGTATTTAAACTCTCTTGATAGTTTTTATTTAATCGTAATGCATTAGCAAGTTTTAATTTTTTACCAACTGTAGTATTACTTTGCATACTTATTTCGTAATTGGTTACAGCTAGATCGAACTGATTCCAATACAAATAAATATCTGCAAGAGTTTCATATGCTTCTGAATTATGCTTAGCTGAAATGCTTTCTGATAAAGCTTCTGTTATAAACTGAATACTTTTTTCAGGATTAGATTTTCTATAGACTTTTGTAGAATCTATTAACGAATTAAATGAGGATGCGTTTCTATTATAGATTTTATTACTAGTTCTCAAGTATTTTTCTTCCTCTTCAACTTCAATTCTTAAATCTTCACTACTTTCAATAATATAATAAACAGTTTCAAAATCTTTGTGTTTGATAATTAGTTCGTCGCCTTTTTTTACTTTAATAGAAAACTCACCAAGCGCATTAGTAGTAGTGTAATTTCCGCTATTTACTAAAATATTTACATTAGTAATTGGTTTTCTGGTGGTTTTCTCGTAAACCAATCCTTTTACAAGAAAAGATTTTTCAACTTGTTGTGACATTTCAAAATCGTGTTGTGAAATTAACTCGTCACTATGCAGAAGTACTAGAATCCAAATGAAGTATTTAATGAAACTTCTCATATCAAAAATTAATAAGATAAACTTACATACTTTAATTGGTTCTTAAAAATGAGAACGCATAGAATTAGATCATTTTTGTATTAAAAAACACTACTTAACTAATTAATTAATTTAACACACTCATTTAAGTAATACATTTACTCATTTGTGGTTTTATAAGAATAAAATTGGTAATAGATTTATGGCAAAAATAAATGTATATACAATGAAAACATCAATCAAACTTGTATTACTTAGTCTTATTATAAGTCTTTCTTGTAATGCAAATTCAGAAAAAAAACTTTCACTAAATGAAATTTCAACTCCTCTAACGAAGCATGAACCTGTAAAGAATCAATTTATTAAAGTTGCCATATTGTTAGATACTAGTAACAGTATGGATGGTTTAATAGACCAAGCTAAAGCTCAACTTTGGGAAATTGTAAATGAATTGTCTTATGCTCGATGTAATGACAACAAACCTAATTTACTTATTTCTATTTACGAATATGGAAATGATAATTTAAATTCTGGTGAAGGTTATATTCGTCAGGTATTAGCATTTAGTAATGATTTAGATGAAATTTCAAAAGAACTATTCTCTCTTACAACAAATGGCGGAAATGAATATTGTGGAAAGGTAATTCAAACCTCATTAAATCAACTGGATTGGGGGAAAAATAAAGACGATTTAAAACTAATCTTTATTGCAGGAAACGAACCATTTACTCAAGGTCGAATAAACTATAAAGACGCTGCAACAAATGCTAATGAAAAAGAGGTAACTATAAACACTATTTTTTGTGGTGATTATTACACAGGAATTTCAACACAATGGAAAGATGGTGCAGACTTAACAAATGGAGATTATATAGCGATAAACCATAATCATAAAACTGTACATATACCTTCTCCTTACGATGATAAAATACTACAATTAAACAAAAGGCTAAATAGTACTTATGTTGCTTATGGTAGTAGTGGAAGTAAGAAAATGCAACTGCAAAAAGAACAAGACGATAATGCTCAAGGTTACAGTGAAGCAAATGCAGTAAGTAGAACAGTAAGCAAAAGTTCTCATCTTTATAAAAATTCATCTTGGGATTTAGTTGATGCAGTAGAACTAGAAGAAGTTGTTATTACAGAATTAAAAGAAGAAGCTTTACCAGATGAGTTAAAAAACAAATCTGCTTCTGAAATAAAAAAATATATTGAAAACAAAAAGAAAGAACGTAATGCAATTCAAGCTCAAATTCAAGAATTGAATACTAAAAGAAAAGTATATATCTCTAAACAAGAGAAAAATAATGGTTTAGAAAGTGCTATGATTAAAGCAATAAAAACTCAGGCAATAAATAAAAATTATAAATGGGAATAATTTAATAAAGCATAAAAAAAAGTCTCGATTAAATCGAGACTTTTTTTTAGTTAACTGCAGGACAGTTACATTGATATTTTTCTCTTGTACAATTAAAATTAAATCCAAGAGTTATTTGATGGAATCCTCCATTATTAAACACAACTGAATTTGCTTGATAAGAGTATGTATATGCAAATACAAAATTGTTATAATCTACTCCTATAAATGGAGTGAAATATTGCAATTTTTGACTGCTTACACCAGAACCATCAAGATATTGAGCTCCATCAAAACTTCTTCTATAAGATAATCCTCCCCAAAGTTTACCAAACTCCATTTCTTTATACACTTTCATATTCACATCTATCGAAGATTCTTCTGTTGCATCTCTATACATATACATTAAAGAAGGTTCGTAACTCCACTCACTACCAAATTTGCTAAATACATTACCAGCAGAAAACAAATAGGTTCTTAAGTTATTATAGCTTAATCCTTGTTCGTTAAAATTAATACCATCATTCTCTAAAATATTTTTAACTGCAGCATGCGCATAAAAGTCTATAAAGTGGTAAGAAAATCCAAAATCTATATTTAAATTAGTTGCACTTTGTTCAATACCTGCTATTAAAGGATCGAACCCTTCAGCTAAAAATTCTGTTTCATCAAGTTTATATTGAATCATTCCAGCGCTTAACCCAAAAGACAACATGTTTAAATCTATTGGATTTCTAGAAAACATTATATGATGTGCATAAGTTAAATAAGCACCTACTTGCGAATGGTATCCATTTTTGTCATTATATACAATTGCGCCTAATCCAGAAGAAGATTCTCCTAATCTAGAATTTACACTTAGAGTTTGTAAACTTGGAGCGTCATCT
>JABDPN010000290.1 GCA_013042715.1 Flavobacteriaceae bacterium
AAAGTAACACCTTTAATATATTAACAATTGTTAATCATTATTTCTTGTGACGAAGTTCAGAAGATACAGATAACTTCTTTCTTCCCTTTGCTCTTCTGCGTGCAAGAACTTTTCTTCCACTTACTGAGGCCATTCTTTCTCTAAAACCATGCTTGTTTTTTCTCTTTCTTTTTGAAGGTTGAAACGTTCTTTTCATTATTTATATCTTTAATTATCTTCTTTAACTAATTTTTTCTTACACTTTTTAAATCTGTCCAAAAGTGCGGCGCAAATATACAAAGCCTTTTTTATTTCACAAACCTAATTTTAAAAATATTTATAATTGTTTTTATTAACTTTGCACTCTTAATTTTAAAGCTTTAAAATGTTCAACAAAAATATTAAACTTGTTTTAGCGATATTAATCTTTGCATATGCTATATATCAATTTGTAGAAGGCTTGATAGGAAATGGTATTATGTTCCTCCTACTTTCAGGTATATTTGTATTTCTTTATTTTAAAAATGAATTTATACTTCTTGCGTTTTTAAAACTAAGAAAACAAGACTTCATTGGTGCAGATAAATGGTTACAACGTATTAAAAACCCTACTTCTGCTCTTACCAGAAAACAACAAGGTTATTACAACTTCTTAAAAGGTATTATGGTTTCTCAAACTAATATGAATGAAGCCGAAAAATTCTTTAAAAATGCTGTTAGTCTTGGTCTTTCTATGGATCATGATATGGCAATGGCTAAACTTAATCTTGCAGGAATAGCTTTTAGTAAAAGACGTAAACAAGAAGCACAAAGACTGCTGTCTGAAGCACAAAAGCTTGATAAAAGAGATATGCTGGCAGATCAAATTAAGATGATGAAAGATCAAATGAAACGTGCAACTGGACCTAACCAACATTATGGTAGCCCAACTTCTATAAGACAAGGAAGAAAAAGTAGACGATAAAAAAAAGCTCTGAATAATTCAGAGCTTTTTTTTTTAAGGATTACTATAATTTCCTTCCTTTGGTATCTCTATATAATATTGTTTTCTTGACTTATTATTTAAATGTGTTTCCCTTAACCAAGGATTGTGGAGTTTTAAAATTTTATAGTTAATACCAAACTTTTCAGAGAATTTAACAAAATCTGATACAGCAGTATCAATTTCAATTTTATACGTTGGAATATTTAAGTATAAATCCTTATACCTAAAATTAAAACCATACTTCTTAGGATTATTCAAAATCTCTTTAACAGCTATAATTCTGAAAATATAGCGTCCTGTTTCTTCTCCTAATAACAAATCGTAATATGATTTAGCACCTTGTCTTTCTAATTGCTTAGAAATTCCAGCCATTCCAGCATTATACGATGCTGCTGCTAGTGTCCATGAACCAAATCGTTCTTTAGCAGATAAAAGGTATTGACAAGCAACTTCTGTTGCTTTCTCTAAATTATAACGCTCATCTACGTTTGTATTAATCTCTAAACCATTTTCTTTACCTGTGGCTTTCATGATTTGCCAAAATCCTGTTGCTCCTGCTGGAGAAACTACATTTTGTAATCCACTTTCTATCACAGCTAAATATTTAAAATCTTCTGGAATACCATGTTTTATGAGTATTGGTTCAATAATTGGAAAATATTTATTAGCTCTTTTAAACATCAATAAACTATTAGATTGCCAATAGGTATTAACCAAAAGTTCTCTATCCATACGTTCTAGAATATCTGGATTTTCTATTGGTACTTTTTCGCTTGCAAAATTTAGTCCTTCAGGAATATTTAGTGCATAAACATTATAATCGTTTATCATTTTTTTTTCTAAATTCTCATCACTTGGTGCATCTTGTACAGCAAATATTAATAACCCTGATAAGCTAAAAAAGCTAATAATAATAAATATGTTTCTTATAATTTTTTTCATTTGAGAGTTTTTATTTTAAAAATAGAAAAAAAAGTGATATTTATATATTTTTACTCAATAATAAGCTTTGGTAAGTTTTCGTTAAACCATTTAAACTTATTTACAATCATAATATGTGTTCCGCCTTCTAATACAATTTTATTAGAAATATATTTAATTGGAAAAACAGCATCTTTATCTCCATGAATATGAATAATATTTGGTATTTGTTTTTTACATCTCCAACAAATTAATTGTTCTATCGCCCAATCTAAATAGACTTTATCGTTTACTGATAAATACTTTTTATAGAGTTCTAATCGTTTTGAAACTGTTTTACCAAATTCGTATTTAGTAAAAGCATCAATATTATTAACTAGACGTGTTGGTAAAAGTTTATATAGTCTAGTGTGTTTTGCGAGTCGCATTCTTCGAGGTAATTCTTCTCTAGATTTTACAGATGAAATTATAATGAGTTTACGTATTCTTAAAAATCTACTCATTTCTTGAACAAGAATACCTCCAAAAGAAACACCAATTAAAACT
>JABDPN010000058.1 GCA_013042715.1 Flavobacteriaceae bacterium
GAATAGAAATTCTGTAGCTGTGTTAACTGGTAAAGAGACTAATGATCAGCTTCAAGCACTTTCCGAAGATATTTTTAGATACTATGGTTTAGGATGTAGAAATGTCTCAAAACTATTTGTACCAGAAAACTACGATTTTAATTCATTTTTTGAAGCTATTTATCATTGGCATCCAATTATTCAAGATGCTAAATATGCAAATAACTACGACTATAATAAAGCTGTGTATTTAATGAGTGAATTTAACATTCTAGAAAATGGTTTTTTAATGCTTAAAGAAGACTACAACTATAGTTCCCCTATAGCAACATTATTCTTCGAAAACTATCAGAACTTAAATGAATTAAGAGAAAAACTAAAAACTGATGAAGAAAAGATTCAATGTATCGTTGCCAATGGTTTTGTAGAAAATGAAGTGAATTTTGGCGAATCTCAAAATCCTCAGTTATGGGATTATGCAGATGGTATTGATACTGTTGATTTCTTGTTAAAAAGATAAAACAAAAATTATTGAATTCTTATTATATAATAAGCAATTAATTCAGACCTTTACGATTCAAAATTTTATAAAATGAAAAAACATAATTTTAGTGCAGGACCTTGTGTATTACCACAAGAAGTTCTCAAAAAAGCAGCAGATGCTGTATTAGATTTTGATAATGGTTTATCCTTAATAGAAATTTCACATAGAAGCAAACCTTTTGTAGATGTCATGGAAAATGCTAGAGCCTTAGTTCTTGAATTACTGGGTCTAGAAGGAAAAGGGTACAAAGCATTGTTTTTACAAGGAGGAGCAAGCACTCAATTTTTAATGGTAGCGCTTAACTTATTAGAAAAACGAGCAGGATACTTAAACACAGGAACATGGGCAAATAAAGCTATAAAAGAAGCAAAAATATTTGATGATGTATACGAAGTTGCTTCTTCTAAAAACGCGAATTACAATTATATTCCAAAAGGTTATGAAATACCTTCAGAATACGACTATTTTCACTGTACTTCAAACAATACAATTTTTGGAACACAAATGAAAGAGTTTCCTAAGTGTCCAATTCCTATGGTTTGTGATATGAGTAGTGATATTTTTTCTCGTCAATTAGATTTTTCTAAGTTCGATTTAATATATGCTGGAGCTCAAAAAAATATGGGTCCAGCTGGTGCAACTTTAGTTGTTGTTAGAGAAGAAATTCTAGGTAAAGTATCTAGACATATTCCTTCTATGATGGATTACAAGATTCATTTAAACAAAAGTAGTATGTTTAATACTCCTCCAGTTTTTGCAGTATATACGTCAATGCTAACTCTAGAGTGGCTTAAAAACCTTGGTGGAATACCAGCTATTGAAGAATTAAACGAGAAAAAATCAACTTTAATGTATTCTGAAATTGATATCAATCCTTTATTTAAAGGCTATGCAGCAAAAGAAGATCGTTCAACAATGAATGCGACATTTACTTTAGAGAATGATGACCTTAAAGAAACTTTTGATACCATGTGGAAAGAAGCAGGAATAAATGGATTAAATGGTCACAGAAGTGTTGGCGGCTATAGAGCTTCAATGTACAATGCATTGCATTTAGATAGTGTTAAAACTCTTGTAGAGGTTATGAGTGAATTAGAACGTAAAGCATAATTAAAGTTTTTATAATTAATAAATATGAAAGTATTAGCAAACGATGGTGTATCACAAAGTGGAATTGATGCACTAGAAGCAGCAGGAATAGAAGTTATTACAACAAAAGTTGCTCAAGAACAATTAGCAAATTACATTAATGAAAATAAAATTGATGTAGTTCTAGTAAGAAGTGCTACAACAGTTAGAAAAGAAGTAATTGATGCATGTCCAGATTTAAAAATTATTGGACGTGGTGGTGTTGGAATGGATAACATAGATGTGGAATATGCACGCTATAAAGGATTACATGTCATAAATACTCCAGCAGCTTCTTCAAGTTCAGTTGCAGAATTAGTGTTTGCTCATCTTTTTGGAGGTGTACGTTTTTTATACGATGCAAATAGAAACATGCCTTTAGATGGAGATTCTAAATTTAAAGATCTTAAAAAAGCATATGCAAAAGGACATGAATTACGAGGTAAAACCCTTGGCGTTATTGGATTTGGTAGAATTGGACAAGCAACAGCAAAAATAGCTTTAGGTATAGGAATGAAAGTATTAGCATTCGATCCATTTATTGAAGAGACAACTATTACTCTAGATTTTTATGATAATCGTAAAATAGATTTCAATCTAAAAACAGTTTCTAAAGAAGAGGTCTTGAAAGAAGCAGATTATATAACACTTCATGTTCCTGCTCAAAAAGAATATGTAATTGGAAAAGCTGAGTTTGATGCTATGAAAGATGGTATTGGAATTGTTAATGCTGCAAGAGGTGGTGTTGTAGACGAAGTGGCTTTAATAGATGCTTTAGAGAATGATAAATTATCATTTGCAGCTCTAGATACTTTTGAAAACGAACCAAATCCAGCTATTAAAGTTTTAATGAATAATAAAGTGTCGTTAACACCACATATTGGAGCTGCAACAAGTGAAGCTCAAGATAGAATAGGTACTGAACTTGCATCACAAATTATAGAAATTTTAAAATAAATTGTGACCAAATCCATATTAATGAGTCCTAACTATAGAGTTGGGACTTTTTTTGTAATTTGTAACCAATACATTAACCATTAAAAATTAAAGAATTATGGCTGGAATTTTAGATTTATTAAACAGTGATTTAGGAAAAACAATTATAAGTGGTGTTTCTGGTCAAACAGGACAACCTCAAGACAAAACACAAAACTTATTAACTATGGCAATGCCTGTTTTAATGCAAGCCATGAAACGTAATGCTTCTACTCCACAAGGTGCTGAAGGATTACTAGGTGCATTAAACAAAAAACACGATGGTAGTATATTAGACGATCTAGGAGGATTATTTTCTGAAGGTGTTGATAATAGTGTCATGGAAGATGGTGGAAAAATTTTAGGTCATGTTTTAGGTAGAAGACAACAAAATGTACAAATGGCATTAAGTCAAAAATCTGGAATTGATACTGGAAGTGTAGCACAAATTTTAAAAGTTGCTGCTCCATTATTAATGGGTGTTTTAGGAAAACAACAAAGACAAGCAAAGGTATCAGATCAAAGTGGTCTTGAAGGCTTATTAGGTGGTTTATTAAAAGGAAATTCACCACAGCAAGAACAAAGTTTTTTAGAATCTATTTTAGATGCAGATGGAGATGGAAGTGTTGTAGACGATGTAGCTGGAATGGTATTAGGTGGTAATAAGAAAAAAGGCGGACTTGGTGGACTACTAGGTGGACTATTTGGAAAATAACAATCTATCAATATATATAAAGCTGAACAATATGTTCAGCTTTTTTTTTGCAATTACTTTAACACATAAAGCAAATTAGATTTTGTATTTTTATTTAAAGTAATTTGTTATGAAAAATTTAGCCTTAATTTTAGTTTTAGCCTTTTGTTTTATTGGATGTAATTCAACTAAAACATTAGATAATGAAAAAGAAGAACTAGCATCAACTGCAATCGATACTGTAAGGATTGCAAATGAAGAAGTAGAATACGAAATCATTATAATTGAACCAGGATTCACTGCTTGGTTAGAAACAAGAGCACAACCAAAAGGCTACTACTCTCAAACATTTTTAGAAACTAGAAATCAGCTTTTAGTGACTGAATGGAATAACAGAGCTAATCAACCAGGTAGATACGATACTAGTCTATATGAAATGCGAATTGATTACGATCCATTTATAGACTATGGATACGAAGTTAATTACATACTCTACAATTACTTTATATATTTTCAATTGCGCTATAAACAACAATTATCGAGTTTTGTTCCCAGAATATAATTGCTAGTTATATCTTTGCGCTCTACAATGTAGACTATGATAAAGTTTAAAAAAAGGTGGGAAATTAAGAAGAATTGGCAATTATTATTTCCGTTTCTAGGAATCATATCCCTTTTTTACTGCGCTTATAGATTAGCATCAATATTTTTTGATAGACATGATGATTCTAAGATTATATACATGGTAATCTTATCTATTATACTTTATTTTGTCCTATTAAAAATAACACTTTGGCTTTTTAAAAAACTTGAAAACAGATGGATTGTAACCCATAAATGGGAAATGATTCGGATTTTTATCGTCTTTGCTGTTACAGGAACATCATGTATGTTTGTAAGTAAGCCAATAATGAATCTTTTTGGAATTACCTTAGAATCGTTAAATGCTAATCTTTACTGGTTTCTATTTGTTTTCATTAGTTTAATTGCATATCAATTTTTATTAGTTACTTTTGGTTGGTTATTTGGACAGTTTCAGTTTTTTTGGAACTTTGAAAAGAAAATTTTAAAACGAATAGGATTTTCTAAATTTTTTAAAGATTAGTGAATTTTATAAAAAAAAATATCATTCTTAATTTTTTTGCAATAGTACTTACAGTGTCTATTGCTACACCTAGTCTTGTAAAATTCGCTCATGTTTTTGAAACGCATCAGCATGAAGTTTGCACTAATTTTAGTACAACACATTTCCATGAGTTTGATATAGATTGTGAATTTTATAAGTTTAAAATTCCTTTACAAACACAGCCTCAAATCAGTTCGATTTCAGTATTAGAAGTAATAAATATCTCTAACAATTTATACAATCATTATACTTTATTACAATCTTTAGAATTTAATTTATATGAACATAGAGGTCCTCCTCTATTAATGTAAAACACTGTTTATTAAAATTTTACATTAATCATATAAATTATAAAATGAAAAAAATATTTTTATGGCTGTTATTTATTACAGCTACTTTTACGTCATATTCACAAAATACTATTTCAGGAATTGTAAAAGATTCTGAAACTAATAATCCTATAGAATTTGCAAACGTTTATTTACCAGAATTAGAAAAAGGAGCAATATCAAATTCAGATGGTGCTTTTATAATAAGCAACCTTCCAAATGGTAACTATCGTCTGATTATTACCATTCTTGGATATTCAAATTTTACAGAACAAATAACCATACCAACAGATAAAGAATTCAATATTTCATTATCACCATCTGTTATTAATATTGATGAAATTATCTTATCAACTCCGTTTCACAAGCTTCAAAGTGATAATGTGATGAAGGTAGAACGAAAAACAGTTGATGAGTTAAAAAGTATAGGAGCAGTAAATCTATCTGAAGGTATAAGTAATATTGCTGGAGTTGAAACACTATCAACAGGTTTGGGAATTGGCAAACCTGTAATTAGAGGACTTAGTAGTAATAGAGTCTTAGTATATAGCCAAAATATAAGATTGGAAAATCAGCAATTTGGTGCAGAACATGGCTTAGGTGTAAACAGTTCTGGAATAGAAAGTATTGAAGTAATAAAGGGACCCTCTTCTCTACTCTATGGTAGTGATGCTATTGGTGGTGTTCTCTACATTAATCCTGAGCGTTTTGCTAATACTAATGTATCTTCTGGTGATATCAACTTAGATTACTTTTCTAATACTAACGGTTACAATGTTGGAGCTGGTTATAAATCCTCACCAAATAAAGTAAAATTATTATTTAGAGGAAATCTTACAGAGCATTCCGATTATGACACACAGGACTACAGAGTCACAAATACACGTTTTAGAGAACAGGATTTTAAAGCTGGAATAGGTTTTCATGATGTAAATTTCTCAACAGACTTTAGATATAATCTTAATGCAATTAAAGTTGGAATACCTGAAGAAATTAGTATTCAAAATACTGACAGAACACCTCTATTTCCTTTTCAAGAAGTTAACAATCACATGTTTAGCTTAAAAACAAAGTACTTCTTAGAAAATTCTAATTTCGAACTTAATTTAGGCTATACGTATAACGACAGAAAAGAATTTGAAGAGCATCATCATCACGACGATGAACATGACGAACATGGAGATGAAGAAGATCATGAAGAGCACGAAGACGAAGAACACCATGATGAAGATGAGCATTTAGAAGACATGGAAGCAGCTCTTGATACTAAGTTAAAAACCTTTAGTTACGATTTAAAATACTATTTACCAGCTTTAGGGAAATTCGAGATCATCACAGGAGTTCAAGGTATGCATCAGAAAAATGTTAACCATGGTGAAGAAGAACTTATTCCAGATGCAACTACAAACGATTTTGGAATTTTTGCAACTTCTCACTTACACTATAACACTTTAGATCTTCAATTTGGATTACGTTTCGACCATAGAAATATCCAAGTATTACAAGGTATAGACAGAACATTTAATAGTATTAATGGTGCTTTTGGACTTAAAAAAGATTTTAAAAACATTACAACGCGACTTAATTTAGCTTCAGGTTTTAGGGCTCCTAATCTTTCTGAATTAACATCTTATGGAAGTCATCATGGAGTAAATAGATTTGAGATTGGTAACGAGAATCTTAAAAATGAGTATAGTTATCAAGCAGATATTTCATTTGAATATGTAACAGAACACTTAGAAGTATTTGTTAACGGTTTTTACAATACTATTAACAATTATATTTTCTTATCACCTAATGGAACTGAAATTGATGAAAACCCAGTATATGAGTATTTACAAGACGATGCAAAGCTTTATGGAGGTGAAATAAGTATACATTTTCATCCACATCC
This sequence comes from Flavobacteriaceae bacterium, assembly GCA_013042715.1. Lineage (GTDB taxonomy): Bacteria > Bacteroidota > Bacteroidia > Flavobacteriales > Flavobacteriaceae > Site-B15. Next base: position 6,670 of record JABDPN010000058.1, read on the forward strand.
TTTAGATTGGTTACATATTGAATCTGCTTTTGAAACCGTTACTGGTAAACAAAATAATGGAGATTATTTACCATTAATTCCAGCTAACAAATTAAGTAATACGCTTCGTGTAAACTTCAAAAATTTGAAACTGAAAAACAATTATGCATTCTTTGGTTTTAATACATATTTCGAGCAAAATAATGTTACAGAATTCGAGACAGAAACACCAAGCTATAGTTTAATGAATCTTGGTTTTGGAGGAGAATTTAATATGTTAAAGAATACTCTAGGTTTTAGAGTTTCTTGTAATAACTTATCTGACAAACAATATATTAGTCATTTATCAAGATTAAAATCTGATAATATTTATAATATTGGAAGAAACATTAATATTGGATTGACTTATATTTTTTAATCAAAAATATTTTACAGGAAGAAAAC
>JABDPN010000296.1 GCA_013042715.1 Flavobacteriaceae bacterium
TATGCTTTTTACAGTTGTGCTTCATTTTGCTACTGCCTTAAGTACCATTGTTGTTTTTAGAAAAGATATATGGACAATTTTAAAAGGATTCCTTCAATTTAAATGGAATGAAGACACACAGTTTATATCTAAAATTGTATTATCCATGATTCCAGCAACAATAATTGGAGTATTCTTTGAAGAAGAACTAGAACAACTTTTTGGAGGAAATATTGTTTTAGTAGGCTTTATGCTTATTATAACTGGATTGTTGTTATTTCTTGCAGATCGTGCTAAAAATACTAATAAAAAAGTATCTTATATTGATGCCTTTGTTATTGGAATATCTCAAGCAATTGCTATGTTACCTGGAATTTCACGTTCTGGAGCAACTATATCAACTTCAGTATTATTAGGCAACGATAAATCTAAAGCTGCGCGTTTTTCGTTTTTAATGGTTGTGCCTTTAATTTTAGGTAAGATTGCTAAAGATGTTTTAAGTGGTGATTTAACGTATGATGCTAATAACTTCTCTATCCTAACTATAGGTTTTGTAGCTGCTTTTATTGCTGGTTTATTTGCTTGTACTTGGATGATTACGCTTGTTAAAAACAGTAAATTAAAATACTTTGCTATTTACTGTGCTATAGTTGGTGTTATCTCAATTCTTGTTTCTTTAGCAAACTAACATGAAAACAGTCGACAAATTTCTTAATGGTCAGCTTTTACTCATAGACAAACCTTTAAACTGGACCTCTTTTCAAGTGGTTAACAAACTGCGTTGGAAGATTAGAAAAACTTTCAATTTAAAGAAGATTAAGGTTGGTCATGCTGGAACTCTAGACCCTTTAGCGACAGGTTTACTAGTGATTTGTACTGGAAAAATGACGAAACAAATCGATACGTTTCAAGCGCAAATAAAAGAATATAGAGGAACCATTGTTTTGGGAAGTACTACACCTTCTTTTGATTTGGAAACCGAGATCAATAAAACCTATCCTACAGATCATATTACAGAAGCGCTAATCCATGAAACTACTAAACAGTTTATTGGAGAAATTGAGCAGTTTCCACCTATTTTTTCAGCTATTAAAATGGATGGAAAACGTTTATATGAGTTTGCACGAGAAGGGAAAGAGGTGGAAATTAAACCTAGAAAAATAACTGTTTCTGAGTTTGAAATCACAAACATTAAAAATTTACATGTTGATTTCAGAATAGTTTGCAGTAAAGGAACTTATATAAGAAGTTTGGCAAACGATTTTGGAAAAGCCATGCAGTCTGGTAGTTATTTGTCGGTATTACGTCGTACTAAAATTGGTGAACTTAATGTTGAAAATGCTATATCAATTGAAGAATTTATCAATCAATTAGACCAACTATAGAAACCTAAACGACTTTTTACTGAAACATAACGTATATTAATAGCGTGATTCTATCTAATGCAAATAAAGCTTTACTAATAACAATACTACTTGCGTCTTCTTTGGTATTGATGGCTTTTAATATCCATATTTCAAAGACAAAAGATCTAATGGCTGAAACCTATTTTGAAATTCTTCCAGAGGAAGAAGAACTTTTAAAGGAAATTGAATCTCTAGAAGATATTCTGGAAAGCTTTAATTCACTTAAAACCAATAAAGCATTCAATGAAAATAAGACCAATGAAGATTTTGAAGACGACGAGTTTAAGGAAACTATGGAGAAATTAAACTCCAGACATGAATCTAAAATTGATTCAGAAGAAAAGGAATTTGAAGCATTAGAGCCTGAAAATACAGAAGCTTTTGATGAAATAAATAAGCTAATTGAAAGTAAAAAAAACAATGAAGGTTCTAACGAAAATAGCTCAATAAGCTATTCTTTAGTAAACAGAAATAAAATCCATATTCCACCGCCTATCTATCTATGTGAAGAAAGTGGAAAAATTGTAATAAACATAATTGTTAATGCACAAGGAAAAGTTATAGAAACCTACTACAATGAATCTTCAACTTCTAACAATGGTTGTTTAATAGATCATGCTTTAGAATATGCAAAAGCATCTACATTTAATGCAGATGCTTCAAAACCTGAGCAATTGGGAACAATTACTTTTATATTTAGAGGGAAGCGCTAAATTATTTTAACAAGTTAACTAGATCATCAATAATATTCTGACCCTTATTTTTATTATACCAAAGTTGTAAATCTTCTTTAAACTCTGGAGTTAACATTCCGTATTCAGTTTTATAATCAACAACCATTTGTGTCGCAATAGAAGGTCTTGGTCCAAATGTTTTTGATACTTCACCAGAAGCATTATCAATCATTATTAACTTAGGAATTGCTCTTCCTCCATTTGTTAAAAAAGCATCCATTAGATCTGGATTTTCATCTCTTAAAACAAATTTTAAATCAATGTTAGAATTCAGCTCAGCTACTTTGCTTATTACTGGATTAACATGGGCAGCATCACCACACCAACTTTCTGTAATAACAAGCCATGTTGTTGGTTTTTCATAAGATTTAATAATTGCTTCGTGTTCTGGAGTAACTTTTACTGTTTTATCCCAACGACGCATTCTTCTGTCGTTTAGTTTTGTATAGTTAACTAAATCTTCAGTTTTTAAATCACCAGTTGTAGAATTAGATTCTACTAATTCTTCTATTAAAGCTCTATATTTATTGTAAGAAATACCTTTATTAATACTTGAGTTTATAAGTTCTTTCACGTTAATTACTTCTGTTATCATGATAAAAATTTTATGCAAAAATAGTTTAACTTCGTTACAGCTACTGTAACAATCATTACTTTAGTAGTAAAACATTTAAAACCTTACAGTATGGAAAAACATAGATGTGATTGGTGTGTTGGAGATTCTTTATACGAGCAATATCATGACGAAGAATGGGGAGTTCCTGTATATGATGATGAAAAGCTTTTTGAGTTTTTAATTTTAGAAACGTTTCAAGCTGGATTAAGTTGGATTACTGTACTTCGTAAACGTGAAAATTTTAGAGTTGCTTTTGATGATTTTGATTATAAAAAAATCACCAATTACAATCAAGATAAGATTGACGAATTACTACAAAATTCAGGAATAATCAGAAATAAGCTTAAGATTAAAGCTACAATTACCAATGCTCAAGCATTTATAAAAATACAAGAAGAATTTGGTAGTTTTAGTGATTACATATGGAAATTCACCAATGGTAAACCAATTAAAAACACCTTTAAAACCATGAAAGATATTCCTGCTAACACGCCTTTAAGTGATACTATTAGCAAGGATTTAAAAAATCGTGGGTTTAAATTTGTAGGCACAACAGTAATTTATGCACATATGCAAGCAACTGGAATGGTAAACGACCACACAACAAATTGTTTTAGATATGAAGAAGTTTAGTTTAATTATTTTTTTAATCTGCACGTTTTATATTTCTGCACAAGAAAAAATTGAAAAAGAAGAACGAGTAGATTTTTCTATTTTCCCTGAAAAAGCAAAAGAGTTTATGTCATTATTTTCAGATTTCGATAAAGTAAAACATTTTAAAGAAATTGATGGCAAGAAAGTGAGTTACGAATCTAAACTAAAACACAAAAAACAAATTTATAGTATAGAATTCTCTCAAGAAGGTGTTATTGAAGATATTGAAGTTACAACTCGTTTTAAAAGAATCCCAAAAAGCATTAAAAATATAATTAAAAGTTATTTAAAGGACAATTATTTAAAATATCATGTTATTAAAACTCAAAAACAATTTGTTTTTAATAAACATACAAATTATAGTGATTATGTTCAATCAATTTTAAATACTTCAAAAGAATTATCTCCTAAATACGAAATAGTATTAGAAGTTAAGTTAAAAAATAAAAAAACAGAACAAAGAGAGTTTTTATTTAATGAACTTGGTGAGTTTATTTCGTTTCGAGTTGTAAAACCATTGTCTTATGACTATGTTTTATACTAGAATTCTTTTTTTATTCTTAGTTTTTATTTCATTTCTGGGAATATCACAAAACAACATAGATGTTTATTCACTTCCTAAAGTGTCTTTAAATCACAAAGTATCTTCAACCTACAAAGTAAACTTTTTTGCTACTGCAAGACAACAATTATATGACTCATCAAACTTGACTTTTAATCAAAATCAAATAGAAATTGGGCACTTTTCAACCGTAAAAATTACTCCAAAATTCGATTTAAGTTTTGGCCTACGGTATACTAACGAAAGCTGGTTTGAAGATAGAAAAGCTAATGAGTTAAGACTTACAGAACAATTAAATTTTAAGTCTATCAAAAGTTACGTTAGGTTTGGACATAGACTTAGACTAGAGCAACGTATTTACGAAGATAACATTGCTCATAGATTTAGGTATAGAACAGCAATAGATTTACCATTAGTTGGACAAAAGCTTGATGTAAATGAAACCTATTTAATTGGTACATCTGAACTATTACATACAATTGAAAATAACTCTAAACCAAGACTAGATATTAGGTTAGCCACACAAATAGGTTGGTTAAAATCTAGTTCTTTACGATTGCAATTTGGTATTGAGCATAGGTTTTCACGTATTAATAGTGAAACCAGACACCAAAGCTACTTCCTAAGTACTCTAATTACTAGTCTTTAGTGCTTTTCTATTACTTTTTATAAGGAATTGTGTCAAGAATATGTTTGATAGCTTCTAATCTTGCAGAACTTTTCCTATTAGCTTTAATGATAATCCAAGGAGCAACCTCTGTATTGGTTTTTTCGAACATTTTTTCTTTGTACTCTGTATAATTATCCCAAAGCTTAAGTGCTGCTTGATCTACTTTACTAAATTTCCATTTTTTAACTGGACTCTTTTTAATGTCTGCAAAGCGTTTAGCTTGTTCGTTTTTAGAAATTGAAAAATAGAACTTTATTAACCTTATCCCAGATTCTATAATCATGCGTTCAAAATCGTTTACCTGATTCATAAACACTTTATATTCCTCCTCTGTACAGAATCCATTAACAGGCTCAACAACTGCTCTATTATACCAACTTCTATCAAAAAATACAATTTTACCTTCTCGAGGTAATTTGTCTATATAGCGCTGGAAATACCATTCGCCTTTTTCTTCTGCTGTAGGTTTAGGTAATGCTACAACTCTAAACTCCCTAGGATTTATATGTTGTGTAATTCTACGTATTGCACCTCCTTTTCCTGCTGCATCACGTCCTTCAAAAATGACAACTACTTTTTCATTATTATCTTCTACCCATTTCTGTAGCTTAATTAATTCTACTTGGAGTTTTTTTAATTTACTCTCATAATTCATGATACGAACTGCTTTATGAGTCGTCATGTTGCTTTCGTTAAGAAAGTATTTTATGCCTTTTTTAGAGTTTAACTTATTTAAACTTTTTTCTGATATATTCCCCATGTCTTAATTATCAATTTGTTTTACCATTCTATGGTAACGTTGTACAACATTTGGATCTGGTAACAATGTAATTCCTGCATTACCTTTTCCTTCGTATTCAAATTTTGACAAGACATATCGAATACTCTCTAATCTTGCTTCTTTCTTATTATTTGTTTTAATAATTATCCAAGGACTAAATGTTGTATGTGTTTTGCTAAACATTTGCTCTTTGTAATGTGTGTATTTATCCCAAAGTTTCTGTCCTTCTCTATCGACTTCACTAAACTTCCATTGCTTTAATGGATTTGCTAATCTTGAGTTAAAACGAAATTCTTGTTCATCTTTAGAAATTGAAAACCAAAATTTAATTAACACAACACCATCTTCGTATAGCATGTGCTCGAATTCCGTAACCTGAACCATGAATTTCTCATATTGTTCTTCGTTACAAAATCCCATAACTGGTTCTACAACAGCTCTGTTGTACCAACTTCTATCGAAAAATACAATTTCACCTGGATTTGGTAATTCTTTTATGTAACGTCTAAAGTACCATTGTCCTTTTTCTACATCAGTAGGTTTTGTAAGCGCAACAACACGCATAGAACGTGGATTTAGATGTTCTGTAAAACGACGAATAGAGCCTCCTTTTCCTGCTGCATCTCGACCTTCAAAAATAACGCAAACACGTTTTTTGTTTTTGGCAACCCATTGTTGTAAGTCTACTAATTCGGCTTGAAGTTTTAATAATTGCTGATCGTAATCTACAGAGTATAATAGGCTTTCTAGTTTTTCTTCGCCTACCTTTTGTCGAAGAATATCAATAAATTCTTCTTTGTTATTACTCTTGGCGAAATCTTCTTGTGTAAGCATATTTAAAAGTATATAAGTAGCTAATATCTAATTTTTTTTAAATCTTTAGTATGATTTTTATCAATTAATGATTTTTAAAAAGTTTTCTCTGGGAATTTCTTCAGCACCTAAACTTTCTAAATGCTTTGTATGTACTTGGCAATCTATAAGTTTATAATTTGACTGTTCAATTAGTTTTATAAAAGCTAATTTACTTGCATTACTTTTTTTAGAGAACATACTTTCACCACAGAAAACTTGGTTGCCAAAATCTATACCATACAAACCTCCTATTAAATTGTCTTTATCCCAGACTTCAAAAGATTTTGCATATCCTAGTTCGTGTAAATTGCAATATGCCTTAATCATGGTATTAGTAATCCATGTTCCTTGCTGGCCTGATCTTTTAATTTTGGAACAGTTTTTAATAACTTCTTCAAAAGCTCTATTGGTTGTAACTCTAAACTCTGTCTTCTTTAAAAATTGTTGCATGCTTTTAGAGATTTTGAGTTTTTCTGGATAAAGTACAAATCTTGGGTCTGGAGACCACCAAAGTATTGGTTGTTCTATTTCAAACCAAGGAAAAATTCCAGATTTGTACGCTAACAATAATCGTTCAACAGATAAATCGCCTCCAATAGCTAACAACCCATCTCTGGTTGCCAATGAAACATCAGGAAATTCTATTTTATCTGTTAAAACAATCATATGTTGATTTTATAAAAATAAAAAACCTCAGCTTTTTAAGTTGAGGATTTAATTTTTTAATGTCACCTTTTACTACTTTTTCTGTTCTTCTTTTACTCTTTTTAAGTATACTGATTTTTTCCCAACCCAAAACCCAAGTAGAAAAACTACTACAGGAATAACTATAGCAAAAAGAATAATTTGAGGTGCTCCAATTGCAAGTATCATAATTTATAATTTTAAAATGGTAAATCGTCGTGTTCGTCTTCGTTTAAATCATCTGCTGGTTCAAAAGCATCCATTGGTGGAACTGGAGGAATATCGTCTTGAGCTAATTGCTCTAAATTTTCAATTCTCCAACCTTGAATAGAATTAAAGTATTTGGTTTCTCCTTGTGGATTTACCCATTCTCTTCCTCTAATATTGATGCTTATTTTTACTTGTTGACCAACTTGATACGTATTTACTAAATCTGTTTTATCTTGAACAAACTCTATCATGATATGCTGTGGGTATTGTTCTTCTGTTGTAATAACAACTTCACGTTTTTTAAAACCGTTAGACCCAAATTCTTTTGTTTCGCCAATTACTTTTATACGTCCTTGTATTTCCATTGATACTTATATAATTTTAACTTAATAATACTTTCCATGCACTACTTACATCGCCATAGCTTAAGTAGTTTTTTGCAATAATATGCTTTTCTCTTTGTGTTGCCAATATAATGTTTGGATAATTCTCGTTTATAGATTCCAAAAACAATTTGATTTCTTTTTTACTTGGTAAACTTTCTACATTTCCAAGCATTCCAAGATTATTTCCTGTAAGAATCATACTGTTTTTGACATGTTCTGGCATGTTATCGACACCAATTCCCAAAGTTTTTAATGGTTTAAGTATTTCAAAAAACCCTTTGTTAGCTCTAGTGTAATAACTTCCTCCTGCTCTGGAAACTAAATCTAAAGCTTCCTGATTTATGGTTTTGTCTTTATTTAAAACCTCTTCCGATATATGAAGTTTAACCACTTCGCATATTATTAGATTTCCTGCTCCACCTTCGTTTCCAAGTTTAATAATATCGTTCACTCTACACTCAAATTGCACAGGTGATTCTGCAACTCTAAAAGGTTTTACAATATCTGATGGTAGCATCTCTAATCCAGCTTTTTTAAATTCGTTTACACCTTCAGGATATTCTGTACTACTTAAAGACATTTGCTGTACCAAATCAAAATTCACAACATTAATAACCACTTCTTTGGTTGCTTCAGCATTTATTAAAGTATGCTTAATGGTGTTGTTAGTTACGCGTCTTGCAGGCGAAAAAATTAATATTGGAGGATTGGCGCTAAACACATTAAAAAAACTGTAAGGTGACAAATTGGGATTTCCTTTTTCGTCAATAGTACTTGCAAAAGCAATAGGTCTTGGCGCTACAGAACTAAGTAGCAAACCATGTAACTTTTGTGTTGTTATGTCTTTAGGATTTAATGACAACATCGGTAATTGATTTCTTCAAATTTAGGTATTAAGTCTGTTAAATAAAATTGTTTTTTTATCAACTCAAACAATAATATTAACAAAATTACATTTAATAGCATATGCATATTAAAATGAGTATATTTAAATTGAAATTTTTTAGTTAATGAGTTTTTCTTCAAACAAAAATCTTATACGTTGGGCAATTATTTTGGCATCGTTCATTATTATTTCATTAATACTTTGGAATACGTATATCTTCTCTCAAAATTTTAAAGCAGAAGAGCGTAAAAAAATGGAGACATGGTCCTTTGCTCAAACCGAATTTGTTAAAGAAGAAACCGATACTAATTTAGATTTAACTCTTAAGGTTCTCAATAGTAATACTACAACTCCAATGGTTGTAATAAACACAGATGGTAGTTTAGCAACTTATAACAATATTAAAAACTTTAAAGACAATGATAGTGTTTATGTTAACAAGCTAATAGCACAATTTAAAAACGAAAACAACCCTATTGAAGTCTTCTACAAAGGCAACCATTACCAAACATTGTACTATGGTAATTCACCTTTATTAAATAAACTAAAATATTACCCTTTAGCATTACTTCTAATTATTCTACTGTTTGCTGCTTTAGTATATTTCTATTACAGTAGCTCCAGAAACGCAAGTCAGAATAAATTATGGTCTGGAATGGCTAAAGAAACTGCGCATCAAATTGGCACGCCTTTATCTTCTTTAGTTGGTTGGGCAGAATTATTAAAACTCGAAAATGTAAAATCTGAGTATCTTAATGAAATTTACAAAGACATCAACAGATTACAGACTATTACAGATCGTTTTAGCAAAATTGGTTCAGTTCCAACGCTTGAAAAAACTAATCTTATAAAAGCTACTCAAGATGCTTTTGATTATCTAGAAAAACGTTCTTCAAACCATATTAACTTTAATTTTTCAGCACCAGAGGAATCTATTTATGTAATGCTAAACACACCTTTATTTAGCTGGACTATTGAAAATCTTGTTAAGAACGCGATTGATGCTATGAAAGGAAAAGGCAATCTGGATATTGAGGTTGTTAATACCAATAAACTTGTGAGAATTCATGTTTCAGATACTGGAAAAGGTATACCAAAACAAAACTTTAAAAAGATATTCGATCCAGGTTATACAAGTAGGAAACGTGGTTGGGGTTTAGGTCTTTCTCTTGCAAAACGAATTATTGAAGACTACCATAATGGAAGAATAAAAGTGAAATCGTCTACTGTAGGTAAAGGCACAACAATGGAGATTTCATTAAATCGATTATAAATTATCACTTATTGATTTTGCTAAAGCTTCAAATTCTTCTTTTTCTAAACTAACTTTAGTAGTAAATCTTGCATCTTCCATTGTAGTTAATGGAATTAAATGTACATGTACATGAGGTACTTCAAGACCAATTACAGAGATGCCTATTCGTTCGCAATCAACAACTTTTTCAATGGCTTTTGCTACTTTTCTAGAAAAAGTCATTAAACCATCATAGGTTTTCTTATCCAAATCAAAAATCTTATCAACTTCTTTTTTAGGTACACAAAGCGTATGTCCTTTTGCATTAGGATTGATATCTAGAAATGCAAAATAATTATCGTCTTCAGCTACTTTGTAGCAAGGAATGTCTCCATTAATGATTTTTGTAAAAATTGTTGCCATGACTAACGTGTTATATCAAGTATATCGAATTTTAGTGTTCCGTTTGGTACTTTTATTTGGGCTACATCACCAACTTCTTTTCCAAGTAAACCTTTACCTATAGGTGAATTGACAGAAATTTTTCCAGAGGCTAAATCGGCTTCACTTTCTGCAACAAGCGTATAGCTCATTTCCATTCCGTTAAGTTGGTTTTTTATTTTTACTGTAGATAGCACTAATGCTTTGGATGTGTCGAGTTGAGACTCGTCTATAAGTCTAGCGTTTGATAGGGTTTCTTCTAGTTTAGAGATTTTCAACTCTAATAATCCTTGTGCTTCTTTTGCTGCGTCATATTCAGCATTTTCACTTAAATCACCCTTATCTCGAGCTTCTGCAATGGCTTGAGATGCACGAGGTCTTTCAATGTCTTTTAATTGATTGAGTTCTTCTCTTAATTTTTTAAGTCCTTCTTCAGTGTAATATGATATTTTACTCATAACTTCATTTTATAAATTTAAAAAAGTGCTTACAGAACTTCTATAAACACAAAAAATCTCGCCACCACGAGATTGTAATGCAAATATACAAAATATTAAATTAATAACGTTTTTATTGTAAATTGCCAATTGTAAATTATTAAAATGAAAAAAATATTTTATTACTTACTATTTATGATTTTGTTCTCTACTTGTAGTAAAAATAACGCTGACGAAAATTGTAATTTTCTACTTAACATTGGCGTTAATGCAACACTAAATTTAAACCTTCCTCAGTACAGTCCATTAGGGTTTATAAGTAATTCTGTGTATGTTCCTGGATATGGTAATAAAGGTATAATTGTGATAAATACTGGAACTGGGTTTGCTGCTTGGGATGCTAGCGATCCAAATCACTCCCCTAATTCATGTTCAACATTGGAAATTGTTGGTGTAGAAGGTGTTTGTGGTTGTACTGATGAGAACACCTATAGTTTATACACAGGTCAACCATTAAGTGATCCTAACTTATTATGTGGACTAAAAGCTTATCGTGTTGAGCAAAGTGGTAACACCTTACTTATTTCTAACTAAAAACCTCTACAAAAAATACAGGTTTTTCTCGATAATCGAGATTTATATCCCAAAGTTTACTACAAAATTTTAAGGGCTTATCTTTTCATTTTCTTCATAAACTTGTACCAAGTTTGTATATTAATTAATCCCTCAATTAATTAAAATTTTAATGTTACACCTAACAAAAAGTTAGTTGTTGCTTGTGGATAATAGCCTGCCCCCTCTATAGTTGTTGTTGCTCCTGGATTAGACCATGTGTCATCGTACGTATAATAGTAGCCATTAGACTCATACTCTTTATTGAAAATGTTATTAACTAATCCTGATAAAACAATAGACTTAAAAAGCTTGTTTGGTTTTATTTCATAATTGATATTGAAATCGTTTACAAAATAACTATCCAATTTAGAAAACTCTGAATCTACATTTCCCATATATTGTTCACCAACAAACTTACTTAAGAGTGACATTTGAAGATTTTTTAAAGGGTAAAAGTTAATCGCATTACCTATAACTAAATTTGGAGAAAATGAAATATTGGTATCACCTAAATCTTCCAATACACCATCGATTGATGCATTAAAGTTTTTGTTTTTATTACTACTAATTGCAACATTTGTTGAGGTGTTAAACACATCGCTAAATTTAATCAATGCATCTAATTCCAAACCTAATCTGTAGCTTTCACCACTTGTAGCTCTTATTGGACTTCCAACGTCATCAAGTTCTCCTGTTAACACCAATTGATTTTGATAGAACATGTAGTAAAAGTTAGTGTTTACCACAAACTTATCAGACTGATGGCGCCAACCAATTTCGATATCGTTTAAAGTTTCGCTTTCGGTTAAGCCAGCTTTAAAATCATCTCTATTTGGTTCTCTATTTGCTCTAGCATAAGATGCATAGAAACTATTTTTATCACTTGCTTTATAGGTTAATCCTAATTTAGGATTGAAAAAACTAAAGTTTGCATCTGTAACAAAAAGGTCTAAATCTGAATTTATGCCATTAGTCTTATAACTTACAAAACGACCTTGTAAATCTACAAAACCAGTTAGTTTATTACTAACCTTAAATGATGCTTTAGAAAAAACACTAAAATCATTTTTTGTTGCATCACCATCGTAATAGCGATCTCTAATATTAGCATCTGTTGCTAAAGCACTTCCCCAAATCACTTCTCCAAAATGATCTCCAGTATATATACTATAAGACAATCCTGAAGAAATCTCTAATGCATCATTTTTATATGTTGCGTTTGCGTTTATGACATAAAAGTTATTATCTAACCATCTTCTTACAATAACATCTGAATCATCTTGAATTAAATTCGCAAAATCTTCAGCAGATTCTTCTTTCTTATACTGCTCGAAATAGCCTTTACCTTTTGTATAGTTTAAGCCAATATTCGTAGACCAATTATTGTTAAATCGTTCGTTCCAATGTAATTGATAATGATCTTGCCAGTAATTGTCTGTTTCATTATCATACGTGTATGGGTTTTGTCTTCGGTCTTCTACAAGCTGTTCTGCTGTTAATCCAAACCAAGACTGGTACGTATACTCTTTATTTCCAAACGTTAAGGCTTTAATTAATGTATTATCATCTTTATAAACACCTTGTAAGAAATAGGATTTTAAATCTGTAAACGCTCTGTCTACATAACCATCTGAATCGATTTTAGAAAAACGCCCAGAAACTTCAAAATGGTCGTTAATGAGTCCTGTACCAAGCTTTATAGTATGCTTTCTAGTATTATAGCTTCCAAAACTATTAGAGATTTCTGCGTAAGCGTTTTCAGAAACAGCATCTGTAAGTAAATTTAAACTAGCTCCAAATGCTCCAGAACCGTTAGTAGATGTTCCGACGCCACGTTGCAATTGTAAACTTTCTGTAGAAGACGCGAAATCACCCAGATTTACCCAAAATGTTCCTTGACTTTCAGGATCGTTATATGGAATTCCATTAATGGTTACGTTAACACGTGTTGCATCTGTACCACGAACACGAATTCCTGTATAGCCAATTCCTGCACCAGCATCACTTGTTGTCACTACAGAAGGTAAGTAATTAAGTAAAATAGGTATGTCCTGACCTAAATTTCGCTTTTTTAATTCTTCTTTTTTTACGTTTGAATGCGTTATTGGAGCATCTGAACTCACTCTAACAGCTTTAACTAAAACTTCGTCTAGTTTCTCAACCTTTGTAGAATCTTGCGGTTTTTCTTCTTGTGCTTCAACACTTATTATGGTTATTAACAAGACAAGAAATACAAATAAATATTTTTTCATACGATTACATTTTAATCGAATAAAAAGAGGTAATTATTCTTGTTTTTTATTTAATGATTTTTCATTTCCTAAACAGCATTACCTGTTCAAGGTTCAATGGGTATGATCTCAGCCTTTAAGCACCCCTTTTTTTGAGAACATTGCAAAGATAAACTAGATTTTTGATATACAATTTAAGATTTGTGCTTTTTTTTCTTTGTCTTAAAATCTAGTCCATATGTTAGAGACTTGACTGTGATCTATAAAATTTTTATTTTTGTTTTACCAAATAACAATAAAAATATATAAAAATGAAAACCTTTTTTAAATCCATTTTTACACTAGGATTGATGTTAGTTTTTTTAAGTATTAATGCTCAAAATAATGCTTCAGAAATTAATATTGGTGACAAACTAATTATAGGCAAATTAACAAATGGAACGTTTCAATCAATTACATTGCCTAAACGTAATTTTATTGTAAAACGAGGTGGAATTGCTAATTACAAAAGTGTAGAAAACAATATAGTTGTTGTAACCAATATTGAAAAAGACAAAAACGGAAATACCATTGTAGAACTAAAACGCAATAATGGAAAGCGTTTTTTTAATACTCACAAAACTATAAAGGCTAATTTACAAGAGGCTTTAGATTCTGGAGAGCTTAAAACGCAATAAACCAACACTAATTAACATCTGGTTTTTTTCTGTTTACTTTTTTTTCTGAAGTCCTTTTTTTGTTCTCTAAGCGTTTTTGCTTTACAGCCTTTGGGACTTTAGTTTTTTTACGCTTTTTTGGTTTTTCTAATCCTTTAGTAATGGCCTCTTTAAAACGAGTAATAGCGCGTTCTTTGTTTTGAAGCTGACTTCTGGTTTCTCCACATTGTAGTATTAAAACACCTTGATTTGTTAATCTAGATTTTAATGATTTTAATAAAAGTGCTTTGTCTTCCTCATTAAGTACTTCAGAATTATTTACATTGAATTGTAATTCAATTTTTGTAGCTACTTTATTGACATGTTGTCCACCACTTCCTGAAGATCGAGTGGCTTTAATTACACATTCTTTTAAAAGTAAATCAAAATCCATTAGGTTACTTGATGAGCAGGTTTTAATAAATCGTTTACTGTTTTTACTGGACTAAACGTTACTAAAGGTACTTCTACAAAAATAGTGTTCCATTGCGCCATACTGCCATTCCATAGCCCTGGAAGCTCCAATGCTTTTAGTTTTTTTCCAGCTTTTGTTTTGGTTGTGATAAAAGCTGCATTGGTGTCTACAAAATCTTTTAAATTGTATTTCGCTCCTTTATAATTTTTAACACCACATACTAAATCTACAGGATTAAAATGTGTTGAATGATTAAACACTTCATTTTGTTTTTTATCATTTAAGTCTACTTGTGCAGACTCTACAATTTGTAAGGAAATTGTTCCTGTTACATCTATTATCCAAAATGGTCCTCCTCCTGGTTCGCCTTCGTTTTTTACCATTCCACAAACTCGGATTGGTCTAAATAGATTATCCTTTAAATATGCTATTTGTTTTTCAGTTGAAAATTTATCAAAATCTTTACTAACAACCACATTTAATTTATTGGTAAGAAACTCAACAATCTCAGATATATCTTCTTTAGAAAGTATTTTATTTTCCAGTACTTCTTGATATTTAAAAGCTTTTTCCTGAACGTTAAGAAGTACTCCTGCAAGCATTTTTTTTGAATTTGCTACCTCATCAACATATTTAGAAACAACTACATTATCGATGTTTTTAATAAAAATAACATCAGCATATAAATCGTTTAGATTTTCCAATAATGCTCCATGTCCTGAAGGTCTAAACAACAAACTACCATCTTGTTTTCTAAAGGGTTCAACTTCAGGTGTTACTGCAATTGTATCTGTTGAATGCTTTTGAAAAGAATAGGAAACGTTAAATGTTGTGTTTGTAATGCTTTTGGTGTTTTCTTTAATGCGTTCAAACTCATTTTTAAACTTTTGGCTATGCGCTTCTGAAATAGTAAAATGTAATTCAGCCTTGTTACTTGAAGAAGCATACAAAGCACCTTCAAATAAATGCTCTTCAAAAGCTGTTGCTATTCGGTTTTTATAATGATGAAATGGTAAAAGCCCTTTTGGACAATTCCCGAAGTTTAATTGATCCTCGTTTAGCATGGACTTTACAAACA
>JABDPN010000300.1 GCA_013042715.1 Flavobacteriaceae bacterium
TCCTGGCTCTCTAAAATGTACCTGATCGTCAATAACTCCAGGAATCACAAAATTATTCTCGGCATCATGAATAATTACTTCTGGAGATTTAGCACTAATAGTATCGGCTACTTCTTTGATTAATTCATTCTCAATGAGAATATCACCAGAAATAATTTTTCCTTCATTTACAATTCTAGCATTTTTAATTAATACCGTTTTGTTTTTCATTTTTTTATTCTTTGCCAAACAAACTTTTAATTTTCATTTTGAATACTCCAAAAATAGCTTCAGAAATAATTCCGCTACTGAGTTTGGATTCACCTTTTGTTCTGTCTGTAAATATAACTGGAATTTCAACTATATTGAATTTTCTAACA
This sequence comes from Flavobacteriaceae bacterium, assembly GCA_013042715.1. Lineage (GTDB taxonomy): Bacteria > Bacteroidota > Bacteroidia > Flavobacteriales > Flavobacteriaceae > Site-B15. The sequence goes on from JABDPN010000300.1 coordinate 360, forward strand.
AACGCCTTAAATTTCATTTCAATTTGAAATGCGTAGCCAACAAACTTAATATTTTCAAGGTCAATTTTTTCTAACACATTCCTTCTGTAGCATACAAATCCTGCTGTAGTGTCTTGAATTTTCATTCTAGTAATCATTCGTACATAAACAGATGCCATGTAAGATAGCAGAACTCTACCTAAAGGCCAGTTTACAACATTTACTCCGTTGCTATATCTAGATCCAATTGCTACATCTGCTTCAGTATTATGACAAGCATCGTATAATCGTTCTAAATCTTTTGGATTATGTGAAAAATCTGCATCCATTTCGATAATGTATTGATAAGATTTTTCTAAACACCATTTAAAACCGTGTATATATGCAGTTCCTAATCCAGATTTCTGTTTTCTGACTTCTAGAAATAATCGGTCTTTAAATTCTTCTTGAAGATCTTTAACTTTTAAAGCTGTTAGGTCTGGAGAGTTATCGTCTACTACCAAAATATCAAACTCTTTTTTTAGAGCAAAAACAGCTCTAATAATTGCTTCGATATTCTCTATCTCGTTGTAAGTTGGTATAATGACGATAGCGTCTCGCATTAATATTCTATTTTTAGCAAAAGTAAGTTATTTAAGGCATTTAATTAATTATAAATTCTTCCTAATTTAGCATTATGCTTCGCGAAGTTATATCAAACGATTTTATTACAATATTAATTGTGATTTGTATAACAATTTTAACAATTGTTAAGTTTTCTTTTTCTAAAAGATTTAACGATTTTTCTTGGATTATACTCAACACAAATTATTTAAAGCTTTATTACAGAGATCATAAATACTTAGATAACTTTAATGTGTTTTTGTTTATAAATCAAGTAATAAACATTATAATCTTTGGATATTTAATTTATATAACCTTTGAAGATAATACGACTTTAAATCTAGTCTTATTTTCAAATTTTATACTAGCCTTTTTCGCTTTAGTTTTTACAAAAGTGCTATTAGATATATTTATTGGTTGGCTTTTCGACATTAAACCAATTATTAAATCGTACATATTTCAAAAATTTAATTTTAAGAATTATATAGGTATACTACTTATACCAATTAATATTATTCTAGTCTATGCGATTCGTCCTTCTGAAAAACTAATCTATGCTTTTTTAATTGCTTTATTATTAATTAATTTAATTGGTTTTTTAAGCTCTTTTAAAAGATATCAAAAGTTACTATTAAGTAATATTTTCTATTTTATTTTGTATCTTTGCGCTCTTGAAATTGGACCTTATATAATTTTATATAAGCTTTTTAACTAATTCAAGAATCGACAAAAGCAAGATATAGTATGAAAGTTAAGACAATTCTGGTTTCTCAACCAGAGCCTAAAATAGAAAACTCTCCTTATTTTGATTTACAAGAAAAACAACGTGTAAAAATAGATTTTAGACCATTTATTCATGTTGAAGGTGTTGCTGCAAAAGAAATTAGACTTCAAAAAGTAGATTTACATGATTACACTGCTATTATACTAACAAGTAGAAATGCAGTAGATCACTTTTTTAGAGTTGCTGAGGAAATGCGATTTAAAGTTCCTGACACAATGAAATATTTTTGTCAGTCTGAAGCCGTTGCTTATTACCTTCAGAAATATGTAGTATATAGAAAGCGTAAAATTTATGTTGGTAAACGTACTTTTTCAGAATTAACACCTCTTATTAAGAAATATAAAGACGAGAAGTTCTTATTACCTTCTACAGATAAACTAAAACCTGAAGTACCAGAAATTTTAAACAATCTAGGTGTAAATTGGAAACAGGCTACTTTTTATAGAACTGTAATTAGTGATTTATCTGATTTAGCAGATGTATATTATGATGTTTTAGTGTTTTTTAGCCCTTCTGGAATTGAATCTTTATTTCATAATTTTCCAGATTTCAAACAAAACAATACTCGAATAGCAGTATTTGGTAATACAACTATTAAAGCTGTTGAAGAAAGAGGTCTTAGAGTAGACATTTCTGCTCCTACTCCAGAAACTCCATCTATGACTATGGCTTTAGAGAAATATATTGAAAAAGTAAATAAAAGATAAGTTCTACTTATCACTAAAATTTAAAAGAGCAACTTAACAG